>DATLJG010000042.1:0-12607 GCA_035538995.1 Hyphomicrobium sp.
CCACCATCTCGCTGTCGGCAAGTTCACCGACGCGCAGGACGCAGTCCACCCCTTCCCGGATCAAATCGACGAAGCGATCGCCTTCGCTCATTTTGAGTTCGAGGCCCGGATACTGCGCGAAGAAACGCGGCAGGCTCGGCAGCAGGAAGCGGCGCGCCAGGCGGCCCTGCACGTCAATGCGGAGCACACCTTTCGGGGCGGCGCCGCCGAACGCGCCTTCAGCGTCTTCGACGTCATCCAGAATGGACAGGCAGCGACGATAATAAGCGTCGCCGTCCGGCGTCAGCCCAACCTTCCGCGTTGTCCGTTCGAGCAGCCTGACACCCAGCCGGGCCTCCAACTGCTTGACGGCATCGGTCGCTGTCGAGGCCGGAACGCCCAGATCCTGCGCCGCGAGGCTGAAACTCAGCCGCTCCGCCACTCGGGCGAATAAGCGCATTTGATCGAGACGGTCCATTATTCGCGATTTCCGAAAATTGACGCCGAATAATGGCTGATTATTCGCCGTGATTAAAGAGGCAAGGTCGCTCCAGACCGGCCCTCGCCGCAAGCTCAGTCAAAGGAGACCTCTATGGCCCAGACCTCCCCGAAAATCGCTCTCGTGACCGGCGCCAGCCGTGGCCTCGGCCGCAACACAGCCCTGGCGCTTGCCAGGAAAGGCATCGACGTCATCGGCACCTACCACAGCAACAAAAAGGAAGCCGACGAGACGGCCGCCGCCATCAACGCGCTCGGCCGCAAGGCGGTCATGTTCCAGCTCGACACCGGCAACGTGGCGTCGTTTCCGGCATTCGTGTCGGAGGTGCGAACGGCGTTGAAAAGCGTCTGGTCGCGTGATCGCTTCGATTATCTCGTCAACAACGCCGGTATTGGCATCCACGCACCGATCGCGGAGATGACCGAAGCCGACTTCGATCGTCTGATGAACATCCACTTCAAAGGCGTCTTCTTCCTGACGCAGAAGCTGCTGCCCGTCATCGCCGACGGCGGCCGCATCGTGAACCTTTCAAGCGGACTGGCGCGCTTCAGCCTGCCGGGGTACGCGGCTTACGCATCAATGAAAGGTGCGATCGAAGTTTTGACGCGCTACCTCGCGAAGGAACTCGGACCGCGCGGCATTGCCGTCAACGTCGTCGCTCCGGGCGCCATCGAAACCGACTTCGGCGGCGGCGCCGTTCGCGACAACAAGCAGTTGAACGACTTCGTTGCGTCCGTGACGGCGCTCGGGCGCGTCGGTATGCCCGACGACATCGGCGGAGCGATCGCCAACCTGTTGAGTGAAGACAATCGCTGGATCAACGCCCAGCGGATCGAAGTCTCAGGCGGCATGTTCGTCTGACGAAAAAAGGGCCGCTTTTGCGGCCCTTCTTTCTATGTCGCATGTAGTGGCGAACGTCAGCCTACGACGACTTCGCTGATTTGAATGACCGGCGACAGATCGGTGTAGTTCGGGATATCCGCCATGATCTCTTTCGCGTGCGGACCAAAGCCTGCCTGAAACGCATCGACGGAGTCGCAGAAGATGTGACACATGCCGACGTACGTGGCGGGCGCGCCGGGAGCGCCGCCGGCGATGCCCTTGTCCACCGTGTAGGACTTGCAGCTGTCGCCCATTTTGCTCGCGACCATCGGCATGTGCTTGTCACTATAGTATGCGTGATCGAACCTGGCTCCAGGGACGTTCGGATACATTACGCTGACTTTGATCATGTCTCATTCTCCTCGTGTGCCGCGTTCGCGCGTCACCGGGCGTGCTTAGACCCGGCAAAGCTCGTGCGCAATCGCTTGCTCTTTCAGCCGACGTGCCTTCGGCCAAGGCTCTATTCGATTTTCAAGATTTCCGCTTCGCCGCCGCCGGCCTTAACCACATCACCGACGCTCTTGTCCATCAGCGCCTGCGCCAGCGGCGAGACATAGGAAATCGAACCTTTGGCAGGATCGGACTCGTCTTCGCCGACGATCCGGAATTGCTGCTTGCGTCCATCGTCGCGCTCGAGCGTCACGCGCGAGCCGAACGCGACCACGGAGTTGTCCGCTGCCGGCGTTTGCAACTCGGCCGTCCCGAGGCGATGGTTCCAATAACGCAGATCGCGCGAAGCGCGCGCAATGGCATCGCGGTCGCCAGACTCCTGCGCCCCGGCCAACTCGCTTTGCAAGCGTTTGACCTCGCCTTCGATGTACGCGAGGCCCTCGGCGGTGACGAGGTTCCTGTGCTCCGATACGAGCTTCTCGGGAAGCTCTTCGAAGCTGTCCGTTTCTTTGACGAATGCTCTGCTCATCGCGATAACATAGGTATTCTGAAGCCAAGGTTCCAGCATGCGCCAGTTTCAACAGACTATACTTGTAGAGACCGCTGGCCCCAGCCTCGTCGAATTCACCTCCGAAGTGTCGAAAATCGTTGCGGCGTCAGGCATTGAGACAGGCCTTGTGCACGTCTTTTGCCGGCATACCTCGGCGTCGCTGCTGATTCAGGAAAACGCTGATCCCGATGTGCAGCGCGATCTCCTTGCCTTTTTCAAGCGCCTCGTGCCGGACGGCGACCCGCTGTTCATCCACCGCGCCGAGGGGCCCGACGACATGCCGGCCCATGTCAAAACAGCATTAACGCAAACGACGCTGACGATCCCGATTGCACATGGCGCGATGCTGCTCGGCACATGGCAGGGTATTTACCTGTTCGAGCACCGGCATCGGCCGCACCGGCGAAGCATCGTCGTTCACGTGACCGGCGATTGACCATTCCCGAAATCAATTCCGCGCGCGGCATTGGCGATCCCATCGAGCATCGAAAAAGGTAGAAATGTCGCGATTGCCGCAACGTTTATGCGCATGGAAGCCGAGTTCACGACCTGCTAAGACGCCGCCAAAGCCTGAATCAGCCGCCGGAGACCCTCATGTCCGATACCACCCCTGAATCGCAAGCCCGCGCCGCAACGGCCGCTCTCATCCGCGATTACTATGCCGCCTTCAATCGCGGCGATACCGACGCAATGCTCGCTTTCCTGAGCGAGGACGTCATCCACGACGTCAATCAGGGCGAGCGCCGTCAGGGCATCGAGAAGTTCCGCGCCTTCAATGCGCGCATGACGCATAACTACAAGGAAGACCTGAAAGATATCGTCGTCATGGTATCGAAGGACGCGACGCGCGCTTCGGCGGAGTTCAACGTCCACGGCGTCTACAAGAACACCGAGGAAGGTCTGCCAGATGCCGTCGGCCAGAAGTACGTGCTTCCCGCCGGCACCTTCTTCGCAATTCGCGACGGCAAAATTGCCCGCGTCACGACATATTACAACCTGACCGACTGGATCGCCCAGGTCGCGGGCTAAGGGACGTTAAGCGCATGACGGCAACCGGCGAGAAAAAGAAGCTCGACGTCAAATCGGTGACGGGTGAGGATATTTATAAAATCCTCCCCGATCTCGCGCGGCTGCGTATCATCGTGTTTCGCGACTGGCCGTATCTCTATGACGGCACGCTCGAATACGAAGAGAAATATCTGAAGACGTTCGCCGAGGCCAAAGGCGCCGTCGTCATTACGGCCTACGACGGACCCGACATGGTCGGCGCTTCGACTGGGGCGCCGATGATCGAGCACGCGGATGAATTCGGCGAGCCGTTCCGCAAGGCCGGTTACGACATCTCGAAAATCTTCTACTGCGGCGAAAGCGTTCTTCTCAAAAGTCACCGCGGTCACGGGCTCGGACATGCCTTTTTCGACGGACGTGAAGCCCAGGCCCGCAAGCTCGGCGGCTTCCAGCATTCGACGTTCTGCCGCGTCGTTCGTCCTGACGATCACCCATTGAAACCGGCGGATTATGCCCCACTTGATCCTTTCTGGAAAAAGCGCGGCTACGCCCCGGTCGATGGAATTGTCGCGACTTACGATTGGAAGGATATCGACGAGCCGCAAGAGACGCGGCACGACATGCAATTCTGGATGAAGACGCTTTGAGCAAGCAGCCGAAGACACTGAAAGTCGCGAGCGCGCAGTATCCCATCGGGCAGCCCAAGACGCTTGCCGAGTGGGAGCAGAAGGTTGCTCTCTGGGCCAAGAACGGCGCGGCGACCGGCGCCTCGCTTCTCGTCTTTCCGGAATATGCCGCAATCGAACAGGCCGCCTGCTTCGGGCCGGACATCTACGGCGACCTGAAGCTGACGCTTGCAAAGGTCGCGGAGTTGACGGCGAAGCGCGTCGCGTTTCACGTCGATCTGGCGAAGAAGCACAACGTGCACATTCTCGTCGGCTCCGGCCCGGTGCTGAAGTCCGACGGCCGCTATGTCAACGCAGCCCAACTCGTCACACCTGATGGCGCCGTCGGCGAACAGGAAAAGCTCGTCATGACACCCTTCGAGCGGGATTGGGGCATTTCGCCGGGTGAAACCGTGCGCGTCTTCAAGACCGGCATCGGTGTCTTCGGAATTGCGATCTGCTACGACAGCGAGTTCCCCCTGCTCGTCCGGGCGATGGCTGAATCGGGCGCCGAGGTCGTACTCGTGCCTTCGTGCACCGAGCGTGTTTCGGGATTTTATCGCGTCCGCACCGGATCGCTGGCGCGGGCGCTGGAGAACGGCATCGCGACCGTACAGAGCCCGACCGTCGGCGATGCGCCGTGGTCGCCGGCTGTCGATTTCAACGCCGGGGCCGCAGGCATCTACGTGCCATCAGAGCAGGGCATCTCCGATACCGGCGTGCTCGCGCAAGGGACGCTCAACGCCGCCGAGTGGGTCACGGCGACGATCGATCTCGATCGGCTCGTGCGGGTGCGCGAGATGGGCGAGATGCACAATTACAGCGACTGGGCCCTGCAGCCCGGCGCGCCGATGCGGCGCGTCGACGTCGAAACGATCGATCTGCAGTAGCGCTTACTTGAGCTGCCAAGTCGTCGTGACGCGCGCTTCGAGCTTGCTCGTGCCGCGCTCGATGGGCACCGACGCTTGCGCCTTGGCGAAACGCGGCGCTGCGTACATGACCGGAGCATCCGGCGTCGCATCCTCGGAGATCTGCAGGATTTGACCGACTTCGGCTCCCGAAGCCGCCGCCAGAAGCTTCGCACGCCGGAGCGCATTGGCGACGGCGTCCTTGCGGGCCTCGTCCTTCAACGTTTCGGCCTTCGACACCTCGAACGACAGACCCTGGACCTGATTGGCTCCGGCTGAAACCAGATCGTCGAGGACGGCGCCGAGATTGTCGAGATCACGCACAAAGACGACGACCTGATTGCTGACGCGATAGCCCCTCAGCTTCGGCGGCTCGCCATCCTTCGAATAATCCATGACCGGCTCGACATTGAAGGATGCCGTTTGAATGTCTTTGGCATCGATTCCCTTTGCCTTCAGCGCCGCGATGACCTTGTTCATTGCGTCGCTATTGCCGTTGAGAGCTTCGCGCGCACTTGGCGCTTCGGTGCTGACGCCGGACGTGATGCGAGCTTGATCCGGCTCGGCTTCTGCGATGCCCGTCGCCGAAACGGTAATCGTTCGTTGCATCACTTTTTCCTCGGCGTGGGACGGTGAAACACAGAATGCGAGAGCCGCGGCCATTGTGGCAATGGAAGCGGCCGCGAAATGCGAGCCTTTGCGCAAACCGAAGAGCATGGGCTTTCCTCTATTGCTTTCATTGCCACGGTTATCTCTCCTTCGCGGTAAATCGAAGGCAAAATGTGGTCCGGAATTTTTAAGTTGTCTTGGCAGGGCGTAAACATATATCGCGCGCCCGTTTCGCGCCTCCCGCGTCTGCTGGCGCGATTAACGGGCCGCCCGCGGCCATGACAAACGAAGGCGATCGCGGCCGCGCGCCAAGGTCAGATAATAGTAACGCGCCAGATTGTCCTTCATTCTGACACGCCGTCCGTCGAGGTGCTGGACGGTTCTTGGCCAGCCCGCGCATCCGTAGAGGTGCCCCCCGCCCGCGTACCGGCAAATATCGCCCTCAAGGCCCACCGTCTTCAAATTCTCCAACAGCGACCTGTAGTAAGCGACATCGATGATGTGCGGATTATTCGACCGGCCGCTAATTCTGCATGTCGGTATTCTTCCGGTATCGTCGTCTTCGACGAAATAATCGATTCCGAATTGAACATTGCGACGCTTATTGAAGCGAAGATAATTGATCCGTCTTGCACGCATATCATCGATAATGTCGTGAAGGCCGTGCCGAATGCGACGCTTGATAAACATCCAGTCGTGCTCAAGCTGCACCGCATAATCGCCTTCCGACATGCGGACGGACTGCCGGTAGCCATCATGCAGGCCGTTTGTCCGGATTGTTTCGTAACGAACGCCGGCAAGCCGCTGCGCAATCGTATTCAACCAGTCATCGTAGTATTCACGATGAGGCTTCGGGTCGATAAAGATCCGTATGATAAGTTCCGCGCTTGGCGCGCCGCTGCCGAAGCAGTCTAGAAATGAGAGGATTGTTTCAGGCGCAAGACAATGACGGGGATCGTTCGAAGCAACATTTGAAAAGACATTCAAATTTATTGCATGGCTCGGCATGTTCTGCGTAGTCTGCCTCGAAAATTTCGCCCCTAGTGAAACAGAATTGATGCTCCGTCAAGGCATGCACAAGGTCATCGCCTGGATTTTCGCGAAGCGCGATTTCCAAGGCGCGCGCAATTTTCTAAGCCGCCTTCTGCTGCCGCTTTGGCCGACGTATGAGTTCGCCGATCTCACCAATGCCGGCGCGGTCACCGGCGCGATCCCTTCCCCGGCGTGCCAACGCACCGGCGACGCCGCCCGCAGGCAATTGCACAAAGTCAACGCCGCCGTGGATATCAACCCAGGCTCGGGCGAAGCCTTTTTCCGAGGACGGCGGCCGAGCGACGGCGCCAGTGTGCGCCGAAGCCTCGGCCCGATCGATCTCTTGTGTCATATTTTTCCGATAAGGCTCGAACGAGAACGCGCGCTCGTTCTTTACTCCGGATCTTCGACCGACATCGCATCGTTTGTCGGTTCGCTTCTACCGCGCTTCTTCGCCTTGGACGAAGTCGGTGCGCCGGCTGATATGTCTTTGCTCGTCAATCTGCGGACGGCGAAGCAAAGATATTTTCAGGACGCATTGATCGATCAGGTCTTCCGGCCGCGCCCGCTCGAAATCCTCCGTCAGTTTCATCTCGTCTCCCCGAAGACGCTTTACGTCCTTCCCGATTGTTCGTGGGACCGGAGGTTGCTTGATCGCGCCGCCGCAAAATGCGCCGAGGTTTACGGCCCCCAGACGATGCAGGACCGCACCGTGTTTCTGTGCACAGGCGGACAGGCGCGGGCATCAAAACTCGCCGCGAAATTTTCGCATCTCATTCCGGATTTTTTTGAACGGAAGTATATCGTCATCGATCCAAACCAAACGCCGCTGAGAGACAGCCTTCATGCCGTGGCGGGTGCGTCACTCGTCGTCGCACCAAACACGGGGGAAGCGGCAATTCTGGCTCTCGCACCGTCGAAAAAGCGCGTATTGTACGAACTTCGGCAATCCCAATCTCCGGGCGCCATACCTCCTGCGGCGATGGAAGACAGCAACGCCAAAATCCGCATTATTCGTATTCCTTGAGTTTGCTCTAAATTTCGAACGTCCACGCTCCGACGCGAGGCCTGCATGACGATCAATGCTGAACATCATCGCAACGGCGCCGGTGATTTCGTCCGCCACTTTGACTCTCCCCTCGTCGTGACCGGTTTCTTTACACCGGACTATACGGCGGCGGCTGCGAGCTTCGCGTCCAATCTCAGCGAGCACGCGATCTCACATCATCTCTATCATCGATCCAAAATCGGAGGTGGTGGCTGGGTCTCTCAGACGCGGCAAAAGCCCAGCGTTCTCAGCGAAGCGCGAAAAGTCTATCCTGATCGCATTCTGGTTCTCATGGACGTCGATTGCCGCATACGTGGCGACATCTCCGGCATACTGGATGCACCGGGCGACTTGGCGTTGCGCACCAAGCGCACAACGCTCGGCTCGACGTTCAGCCGCCGCTATGCGCTCAAGCCATGCTCGCGCGTGGTACTGGCGAGACCTACGCCCGGCAGCGCCGCATTCGTCGCCGCATGGAAAGCGGTATGCGACTCGCGACAGGGCGGATGCGACGAGGCGCTCCTGATGCAAAGCATGGCCGATAGTCCCGACTATTATTCTGTCGGCACATTATCGCTGCGCTATGCCGGATTGGAATTGCGGGACGCGCCGCCCGACGCGATCGTCGTGCACGATAGTATCCGCGATGTTTCGCGTCCGGCGTGGGCTGTCCGAAAACGCATACAGACGTATTTCCGTACGGCGCGTGATGCGGCTTTTCAGGCCACAACCGGCAAAACTTACGCCGAAACGTATTCGAAACGCGGCCGCCGCCCGAATCTTGCCGGCAAAGAAAATTCGCAGCGCTGAGCGCCAATTTCGGGCCCAATCTGCTGCCTGCCCCGGCTAGGATGCGGCAACTGGAAGTACTGTATTATTCGTTACAGAAATTCACCGCTAAGCTACTGCCACTCCGCGAAACTTCTGTTATGAAGTGCGCCGCGTGGGCCCGTAGCTCAATGGTTAGAGCTGACGGCTCATAACCGTCTGGTTCCAGGTTCGAGTCCTGGCGGGCCCACCAATAAATGCGGATAAAGGTTACGGGGAAGGATGGCCGACATGCTTCGATAAGCTCGAACGGGCGTTCGGCACCGCGAAACGGCAATGACAAAAACAAAATCAACGAGGGGGAAATCCGATGTCTGCCATCAGAAGGGATCGCCGTAACGCGCAGCCTCGTTGGGTAATCGCGTGGTTTGTCGTCGATACCATCGTCGCGTTGGCACCCCCGCTCTATTGGGCCGTCGACGGCAACAGGACTCCGATCTTTGGCATCCCCGTTGCGGTGCTCTATTTCATTGCCGTCGCGACCTGCATCGCAGCGAGCGTCGTCGCCGCCTACGTTGCTGAAGCGTATCGCGGGGAAATTGACTGATGCTCATCACCTTCGGATGCATCGCGATCTTCTTCTTCGTTATCGTTGTCATTTTGCAGCTCAGCGGCATTCGCGATCGCAGCTTTACCGAATATGCAGTCGGTGGCCGTTCATTCGGCGCCAACTATCAGGCGATGTCGTTTCTCAACACCTGGTACCCAGGCGCAATGTTCACGGCTTTCGGGGGCATGGCGGCAAGCGCGGGCGTCATATCGTTTTATGTGTTGTCTTACAGTCTGCTCACGGTCGTGCTCATGTATCTCGTCGCGCGGCCCGTGTGGATTTGGGGCAAGATATTCGACCTACGTACCCAGCCGGACCTTCTGTCACTGCGCTTCAATTCCCGGCACATCAAAACCATCGCGGCCGTCATCGGCATCGCATCAGGCATTCCGTGGCTGGTTCTCGGCATGCAGGCGCTCGGCACGCTCTTCCAACACATGTCGCTCGGGGCGCTATCATTCTCAGAAGCCGTCATGGTCGGCGTAGGTGTTATCGCGCTGCGCCAAGTTTGGACGGTGCGGATGGGGATGCGAGGTGTCGTGATCTCAGACTTTGCCCAGGGCATCGTTGCCTATATCGTTGGCGTTATCGTGCTCGCCGGGTTGATTGCTTGGATGGTCACATCGCAAGGCATCACCTTCGCGTCGCTGGATGATACCAAGTTCGCGATCCCGAGCGTGGGCTCCAAGGAAGGCCCGCTCTACATCTTCAGCCTCGTCCTCACCGGCACGATCGGCGGCTGGTG
Organism: Hyphomicrobium sp.; assembly: GCA_035538995.1. Lineage (GTDB taxonomy): Bacteria > Pseudomonadota > Alphaproteobacteria > Rhizobiales > Hyphomicrobiaceae > Hyphomicrobium_B. The sequence goes on from DATLJG010000042.1 coordinate 9,694, forward strand.
CTGGCCGTATATCTTCGTGCGGCTCTTCACGGCAGACGGCGTGCAAAGCCTGAAGAAATCGGCGGCGCTCGCCGTGCCATTGTCTCTTGCTTTCGGCATTGCTCTACTGATCTTCGGTATGCTCGGCTCGCAAGTTTCCGGCGTCTCCGCTACGCCTAACGACGTTTGGTTCATCGTCGCGCAGAAGGCGGGAGGGCTCTGGCTGCTCGGTCTTGCGGGAGTCATCGTGCTTGCGGCTTCGATGGGCCACACCGACGGCAATATCCAGGCGACCGGTGCGCAGATTGCCAACGATCTCGTCGGCAATTACTGGAACCTCGATCAACGCCAACTCATCATCATCGCCAAGATCGGTATGTTGGCGCTGACAATCCTATCGTCCTGGCTGGCATGTCTCGAATTGCCAGCTTTATTCCAGCTCGCCGTCCTCGCCTACCAGGGCATTATCCAGCTCGCCGTCCCGCAATTCCTCGGAATCTTCTGGAAGCGTGGAAATAAGTATGGCGCCATCGCTGGAATGGTCGCCGGTTTTGTGACCGCAATCGTTCTCGAACTCGCCTACCCGGGTTACCTGCCATGGGCGTATGGACTGACATCAGGCGCGGTTGGTCTCGCCGTTAATCTGGCGATCTATGTGGCGGTTGCTTATCTCATACCGCAATCGCGCGGTGAACAGCAGCGCGTCGAGGATCTGTTTTCACTTGTCGAAGAGCGGCGGTCTGCGAAGCTCGGCATATCGAGTGCGGCTCCTCAGCCCGTGTGACGCACAGGAGGAGATACGATGAGCGACGAGGATTCCTTTTCCGATTGCCATCGTGAGATTCAGGGGTAAATGGCAGTATTCGAGTCCTGGCGGGCCCACCAAAAATCAACGAATTGATCGGAATTCCAGGAGTATCGCCGGCGCGCAATCTCCATTCCTGGATTTGAGAAACAAGGGCGCGGACAAGACACCGCCGCGCCCTTGATAGACCGCTTTATGGAAGCGCCCATACGGTCAGGGAACCGCCAAGGTTCGTGTAGTTCGCGAGCGAGGCGTAGCCTCCGACAGCGCCGAGGCCATCCGTTGGATTCGTCAAGCCTGCCGCGAGACCGATCCCGGCCCAACCGCCGACTCCTGAGTAAACGCCAATGTACTGTTTGCCGTTGTGCTCATAGGTGAAGACGTTGCCGATGATGCCCGACGGCGTTTTGTATTTGTAGAGTTCCTTGCCGTCCTTCTGGTCGAGGCACTTGAAGTACCCTTCGAGCGTGCCGTAGCAAACGATGCCTCCCGCAGTCGTAAGCGCGCCTGACCATACCGAAAACTCTTCCGGTTTCGACCAGACGATCTTGCCCTTGCTCGCATCCCACGCGATGAAGTTGCCCATATGGCCTTCTTGGCCTTTTGGCGGGAACATCGACAGCGTGGCGCCAACGTAGGGTTGGCCAGCGGTGTAGGAGACCTTGAACGGCTCATAGTCCATGCAAACGTGGTTCGTCGGGACGTAGAACAATCCCGTCTCCGGCGAATAGGATGCAGGCTGCTGGTCTTTCGTTCCTAAAGCAGCAGGACAGACATCCTTGGTGTTGTTGTCTTGCCCGTTCTTGAAGGTCGACTTCGCAGCGACGCGCTCGGGTCGGCCATAGTTGGGGCTTTTGGGATCGAGGTTGATGGCTGTCGCCCAATTCACAACCGGATCGAATTTGTCCGCAACGAGCGGAATGCCCGTCTTGCGGTCAAGGGTATAGCCGAAGCCATTCCGGTCGAAGTGAACCAGCACGTCATGTTTCTTGCCGTTGATCGACATGCCGTCGGCCAGGATCATTTCATTGATGCCGTCGTAGTCCCACTCATCGAACGGAGTCATCTGGTAGGCCCACGCCGCCACGCCCGTATCGGGATTGCGGGCGAAGATCGTCATCGTCCACTTCTGATCGATGGGTTTTCCATCCGGCCCCGCGCGCTGCACGGGATTCCATGTTCCGGGATTGGCGGTGCCGTAATAGATCAGGTTCAGCTTGGGATCGTAGGAATACCATCCCCATGTCGATCCGCCGCCGGTTTTCCATTGGTCGCCGTTCCATGTCGAAAGGGAGCTGTCTTTCCCGATCGGCTTGCCGAGAGACATCGTGTGTTCGGGATCGACGAGCAGATCCTTGTCGGGTCCGGTCGACCAGGCCCGCCAGACGAGTTTACCGTCCGAAATATTGTAGGCGGTGAGACGTCCGCGTATGCCGTACTCGGCGCCGGATATGCCGACGATGACTTTGTCCTTGACGATGAGCGGAGCGCTCGTGCCGGTCTCGCCTTTCTTCGGATCGCCGTTGACGACCTTCCATTTCTCCTTTCCCGTTTTGGCATCGAGCGCCACGAGCGTCGTGTCCGCTTGATAAAGGAAGATCATGCCGTCAGCGTATTGCGGACCACGATTGACGGTATCGCAGCACATGACGGGGATGACCGACGGATCCTGCTTTGGCGTGTATTTCCAGACGATCTTCTGGTTGTTGTCGAGGTCGAGCGCGAAAACGGTATTGGGAAAAGGCGTGTGCACGTACATCATGTTACCGATGACGAGCGGCGAGCCTTCATGACCTCTGAGGACGCCGGTTGAGAAGGTCCAAGCGGTATGTAGCGAGCCGACGTTCTTCGCGTTGATCTGCTTGAGCGTGGAGAAGCGGTGGTTGCTATAGTCTCCTTGCTGCATCGCCCAATTTTTGGGATTGGCCGTCGCCTTGAAGACGCTTTCATTCGCGGATGCCGGGCCTGCCGATGCGACCGCAAGACCGACACCGAATATCAAAATGCTTTTTCGCATTTATAGTCTCCTTGGACGTGCCGCGTCTTGCCTGAGGGTGCGCGTTACGCTCGTGGAGAAGAAATTCCCAATTACATTTTCGAATGTTCCCGTGAGGTAATTATGATGGAACT
>DATLJG010000043.1:0-11027 GCA_035538995.1 Hyphomicrobium sp.
GAACTTGTTGACGTTCTCGATGTGGCGCTTGAGGTTTTCGCAGCCCTTGGCGACGGCGGCGACATTCTCGGCCTTCAAGTCATCTTTGGCCACGCCGCCGTGCATCTTCAGTGCGCGGACCGTTGCGACGATCACAACCGCAGACGGCGCGATACCGGCCTTGCGGCATTTGATGTCGAAGAACTTTTCGGCTCCGAGATCAGCGCCGAAGCCGGCTTCGGTCACGACATAGTCAGCAAGTTTCAGCGCTGTCGTTGTCGCCAAAACGGAATTGCAGCCGTGGGCGATGTTCGCGAACGGACCGCCATGAATGAAGACAGGATTATTCTCCAGCGTCTGCACGAGGTTTGGCTGCAGCGCGTCCTTCAGGAGCACGGTCATCGCGCCGTCGGCCTTGAGATCGCGGACGCGGATCGGCTTCTTGTCGCGCGTGTAGGCAACGATGATGTTTCCGAGGCGCTGTTCGAGATCCTTGAGATCCTTGGCAAGGCAGAAAACGGCCATCACTTCGGACGCCACGGTGATGTCGAATCCGCTCTCGCGTGGGAAGCCGTTCGAGACGCCGCCGAGCGAATTGACGATCTGGCGCAGGGCGCGATCGTTGACATCGAGGACACGCTTCCAGGTGACGCGGCGCTGATCGATGCCAAGCGCGTTGCCCCAGTAGATGTGATTGTCGATCATCGCGGCCAGCAGATTGTTGGCGCTGGTGATCGCGTGGAAGTCGCCGGTGAAGTGCAGATTGATATCTTCCATCGGCACGACCTGCGCATAGCCGCCGCCAGCCGCGCCACCCTTCATGCCGAAGCACGGACCGAGAGACGGCTCGCGCAGAGCCATGATAGCCTTCTTGCCGATGCGATTGAGACCGTCGCCGAGGCCGACCGTCGTCGTCGTCTTGCCTTCGCCAGCGGGCGTCGGGCTGATCGCCGTGACGAGGATCAGCTTGCCGTCCTTATTGCCCTGGATCTTGTTGATGTAGTCAAACGAGACCTTGGCCTTTGTCCAACCGTAGGGGATCAGCGCGTCGGCGGGCACGCCGATCTTGGCGGCGACGTCTGCAATCGGCTTTGTTTTGGCTTCACGCGCTATTTCAATGTCGGTCTTAACGGACACAGGAAATTCCTCCGAGGAAATCTTATTTCTCAGCACTGAATTCTGCAGTTCTGAGGATTGGTGGGCGCGCGGATATTGGACTTTCGCGCGCTGAACGCCAAGCGCCTGCGTCTATAAATCTCTCTCCCTACGCATCCTTTAAATCGACCGTGCCTCACCCACGCAATTGCCAAGACGTCGAAGGCGGGCACGCTGGGGGGCCGAGCCAGCCGGCTGCGCGACACATTCCTCATTGTGCTGATTGCGTTAAACGTCGCCGCCTTCGCCGCGGAGACAATTCCGGCGATCCGCTTCAGGATGGACGGCTATCGCGTGCCGTACCCGCGTGGACGCCGACATGGACAGCGCGCGTCATCCTTGCGACGCCTCCGACATTGATCGCTTGTCGTTGAACACGGCTCGTCCGCCGCCGGTCAGGGCGCCGCGAAACCGCGACGCCCAACACACTTAACCGCTCGGGGCGGTTATTGCGGGCCGCATTCCATTACCGCAGCAAGGGATTTCTTTATCTCATCAGGCGTCAGCACTTTCACGCGCGTCGCAACCGACCAGCGATGACCAAACGGGTCCTCGATCTGACCGTAGCGATCGCCCCAGAACATCTCCGTGACCGGCATGATGAGTTTAGCGCCGGCATCGACGGCATGTTGAACGAAGCTATCGGCGTCCTCGACATAGAGATGCAAGACAACCGGCGAGCCATTCAGCGACTTCGGACCGAACGCACGACAGTCCGGCGATTCTTCGGCGAGCATGACGCGGGAATTCCCAATCTGCACGGACGCATGCATGATTTTCCCGTCGGGCCCGTCAAGTCTGCTCATTTGCTGGGCTCCAAAGGCCCGCTTGTAGAATTCGATCGCCTCGGCCGCGCCGGCACAAATCAGATGCGGCGTCACCGTCGTCATGCCTTCCGGTATCGGGCTAACGCTTGAATCGGCCATGATCTCCGTTCCTCCATTCGCAGCAAGCCTGCGCATCGGACAGTGCTGTAACGCCCTGTCCCTGCATTTGTGACGAACAAGGCAGCGAATTTCCGACATCGGGTGGAAATTTCTTTCGGCATCCGCTTCGCAAACACATTTACGGCTGTGTCTGGCCGTCACTTGACGGCATCGGCTCGTGCTGATTGCTTCTCGGCGGGCGGGGGCCGTTCAGGGGGTATGAGTACAATGGCGCAGCTTCACCTTCGACCGAGACGCCAAGATGAGTCCGCGGCTATCGCGATCGAAGCGAGCACTCACGCTGCCAACGGCGGTAGCGGCGGCCAATTCACAGCGGCCATCTCGGCACTGGCACTCATCTTTTCCGGCTACAGTTTATGGGACAGTTCGCTGAAGGCGTCCGACGTCAAAGTCTTCGTGCCGCCCGTCACGCAATACAGCTCGCCCTATCAGAACAGCAATTTCGAGGTCATCGAAGTTCCGATGACGTTGTTGAACGACGGCGGACGAACCGGAACCGTGCTGTCGATGGAACTCGAAGCCACGAATCCCAAGACAAAAGAAACGAAGCACTTCTATGCCGCCGATTTCGGCCGCTGGACGATGGACAAGGCGCGCGCCAAAGGATTCGAGCCGTTCGCGCCCATTCCTCTTGCCGGAAAGGCGAGCCGTACCGAGACGGTGCTGTTCTATCCGAAGTCACCGGATGAAAAGCCAGAGCAGCTCATCCATGAGCCTGGCGTCTATCAGTTCCGGGTGATCCTCGATGAAGCGCGCGCGGATGACTTCGGTTTTCTCGATCGCATCTGGCCCACCGGCCCGACGCAAGTCTCGTTCGACTCCGAGCTTCGCTTCTATGATGCGCGCTCATTTCAGGACGGCACCATCGCGATGTACACAACGGACGGCCGGTCGGCGAAAAGCGACGTTTCCGCCACGAAATGACGTCAACGATATCTCGGGTTCGGATCCGTCGTTCATCGACTATACAAAAGCGTAAGTTCCTTTGCGGGCGCGGCTCTGCTTTGTCGATCGTGCGCTTGGCACATGGCATCGGGTGGGACTTCATTGGTGTCGCCAGTGCGCTCAACGCAATGACAGGAGCTGGCAGGCTGCATCGGCTTGCGGCTCGCTCGAGGAGAAATCAATGAAAACGATTCTGGCTACGGCAGCTTTTGCTGCACTCGCACTTGGCTCCACGGTCGCCGCTAACGCGATGACGCTCTCTGGCGTTCATTCTAACGACAGCGCGACGCTCGTGCAGCAGACGGGCTATCATCACCGCCACAAGCATTGCGCCGTTCGTCATGGTCATCGCCACTGCTGGTGGAAGTAATCTCGTCGAAGCGGACGGGTCGGGAGGTAGCGCTGCGGCGCTGCCTCCTTTTTTATTGCGGGCATTCGCCGACGGCGCGAACGACCAGCACGGTCGCGTTATCCTGATAGGGCTCGCGCACCGCTTCAATCGCGCGAATCATGGCGTTCGCGACAGCCGCCGCGCCATCCTTCGAATAGCCCTGAATAATGCGCGCAATTTCGTTTTGATCAAGCGTCGCGATGCCGTCGCTCGCGAGCACGACGTAATCACCGGGTTCGAGCTGCAGGGGCCGCTGCGAAACGTCGAGCAGGTCGATATCCTCGCCCGTCACCGCCGAGCGCAACATATGGCGGCGCGGATCGCGGCGGGCTTCGTGCTCGGTCAACTTGCCTTCGGCGACCATGCGATCGAGTTCCGGCGCCAGCGAATGATCTTCATTCAGAAGCGCAACCTCGCCGCGACGGAAAAGAAACAGCGGACTGTCGCCGACGCTGACCCATTCGATGCCGCTTGAACCAAAGGCCGCGCCGATGAGCGTCGAGCCCATTCCGGACAACAAGGGGTTTTCGGAAATTTTTGCGGCGACCGCTTTGTTCGCCGCCTGAAGCGCTGCGATCAGCCGATCGACCGACGCGCCCTGATGCTCACCGACCGCTGCAAGGAATTCCTCGCACACGGTCCGGCTGGCGAGCGCGCCTCCGGCGTGACCTCCCATCCCATCAGCGAGGACGGCGAAGCCACCCTTGTCAAACGCGGGCCCTTCACTTGACAAGGAGACACCCTCGCCTCCGTCAGGACGGAAGGCGGCGGCATCTTCCTGGTAATCCCGGGCTCCGCGCGTCGCGGCGACTGCATGCTCGAACGGCGGCATTCGATCCTTAGGCTTCGGAAATCTCTGACCAGTCGAAATCGCTTCCGCAAAACGGCAGGAATGCGACTTGCGTACGCCCGAGCGTGATGACGTCCATCGGCTGTAGCGGCACTGGGCCCGCCGGTCGCTTATCGTTCACGGACACGACATTGGTCTTAGCAAGGTTTGGCACAAAGAGGAAAGACCGATCGCTCGAATCGTAGCGCAAATAGGCCTGCGCCTCGTTCGAGATGGCATCGTCGCCGAAATCCAGCGGAATACGGTTGCTGCTGGCCCGCCCGAGCGTGTTGTTGCCCTCGAAAATCGGGCGGTAGGAGCCGAGGCCCGGCCCTCCAACGACGATCAGGAAGCCAACGACCGGATCGCGTTCAAAATCACCGCGCTCGATTTGCTGGCGGCCGCGCACCAGGACCGTTTTGGGCTCCGGTTCGGTGTCGGTTTCTGCGGCAACAACCTTCTTTGCCCGATTTTCGGGCCGCACGACGCGGGTCGTCGGTGGGACGTCGCTATCTTCTTTTACGGCGGCGATGGGTTGCGGAGCCGATGCCGTCTGTTCAGGGGCCGTTCGCGCCAGTCGCGCCGCTTCTTCAGCACTCAGACTTTGCGGCTTCGGCGGCAGCGGCGGCGGGGTGTGATCATCATTGGCGGCCGCCGAGACCGATCGCGGCTTCGCCGACGGCGCGATCTCCAGCGGCGCATCGTCTTTTCCGGCCGCGAGCAAGGCTTCGCGCAACGAGCCCAGGAATTTATGCGCTTTCACGGCTTTCGCCTCGTTGCCGCCGGTCGTTTCGCCCCGCTCGATGGCCATTCTGGACTCTCCTCATGGTTTGACGGCCGCGGCCTGAGCCGTGCCGTTGAATTCATTGCGCAACGCAGGAACTGGAACGCGAGCCGAAGCTCGAAGGAAGGCAACTTTTTTACTCGGGCCTGGCGTGAAATCGCAGTTTGCCTGGTCCCAACCGAATGAGATCGCCGTCGCTCAGACGTGTCTCTCCGCATCGACGCCCATTGACGGTCAACCCGGCGCTTTCAACGCCCGACAAATCAGTGATGCACCAATTATCGTCTTCGCGGTGAATTGCGGCGTGATAACGATGGACGGTGCGGCCGTAGATGCGAATATCGTTGTCATCCCCGCGTCCGATCGTGAGCATGTCGCCAGCGATGGCGCAACGCGTCGTCGATCTTCCGGCTTCGATCTCAACGAAGGGTTGTCCGGTGTGGGCGAGAAGCGCCGGTTCGCGGGTGAGCGCAGCCTCGGGAACGCCATCATCGCTTGCAATCCGGCAGCGGCGTGCCACTTCGGCTGAAAAGCTGGCGGTATGGCGCACGATCCACATGGAGATCGCGAGCAGCAGGGAGGCGATTGCGAGCGCCAAACCGAGCATCAGCGCCGGCGCCACGCGGTAGCCTTCGGAAACGGCGGTCTTGGTTGCGTATGCGAAATGCAAAATGATCTGCAGCGCGTCGTTGCCGAAACCCCGCGCAACTGATGCAGACATGCCGAAAAGGGCGAGAGCCGATATTGCTCCAACCGCCCATATACCCGTTCGCGAACGCGCGCCCGTCATGATTTTTTGCCCAAATCACGTCTCGCGAATCTGGCGCAGCGATGGCGGCGGCAACATGGCCGGAAAGAGACACCATCGGGATTTATTCATCCAAGGTTCATTGCCCGCCGTGAAGCCATATTCTTGCGTCATGCGAGCGAAGCATAGACAAGGGTGACTGGGCTGGGCTCTTCGGGGGCCAGCGCGAGGAATCGAACAACCGCAAGCGCGAACACGCGCGTGGGGATCATGACACAGCTTGTCGCCTTACCTGACGGAACCGAGCTTGCGGGCGATTATAAAATCGTGCGCGTCCTCGGGGCGGGCGGGTTCGGCGTTACTTATCTCGCGGAAGAACCCAACCTTTCGCGGCTCGTCAGCATCAAGGAATACTTTCCGAGCGATTTCGCGGCGCGCTCGGCGAACCTCGAAGCGGCTCCGCGCTCGGCGGGCAGCAAGAGCGATTACAATTGGGGTCTGGACCGGTTCGTCGACGAAGCGCAGACGCTCGCGAAATTCAACCATAACAACATTGTCAAGGTGCACCGCGTCTTTCGCGCGAACAACACCGCCTACATGGTGCTGCACTTCGAGGAAGGCAAAAACCTCAAGGCGTGGCTGAAGGATCTCGGCCGCGCGCCACGGCAGAAGGAACTCGACGCCATCGTCGGGCCGCTGCTCGATGCGCTGGAGATGATCCACAACGCCGATTTCCTGCATCGTGACATTGCGCCCGACAACATCATCATTCGCAGTTCCGGCGATCCGGTGCTGATCGACTTCGGAGCGGCGCGCAGCGATATCGCGGCGCATTCGAAAACCAAGACCGTGTCGGCGCTCGTCAAGCCCGGGTACAGTCCCTACGAGCAGTACGCCGAGACGAGCCGCCAGCAAGGTCCGTGGACCGACATCTATGCGTTTGCGGCGACGCTCTATCACGCGGTGACCGGCAAGCGGCCGCCCGACTCTCCATCACGGATGCTCAAGGATGAGATGGTGGCGGTGCGCGAAGCGGCGCTCGGCGGCTATCGCAGCACGTTTCTCGATGCCGTCCAGCACGCGCTGTCGCTCGCCGTCGACAGCCGGCCGAAATCTGTTGCCGTCTGGCGTAGTGCGTTGCTGGCGCCCGAGCCCGAGCGACCCGGCATCTTCCAGCGCTTCAAGGACAAGACCGAGGTCCGCCGCCGCAAGGACGAAGAGCAACGCGCCGCCGATGCCATCGTCAACACGGCCGTTCCGCCGCCGCCCGACGCACCGGGACCTAAGGGCGGACTGCTCGACTTCGTCGATGCGCTGAAGCAGCCAGCGGACGGCAATACTCCGCCTCCGCCACCAGCTGCTCCGAAACCGACGGTATTCAAGAAGCCGGCGGCTGCCGACAAGCCAAAAGCCGCGCGCATCAGGCCTGAGAAAAAGAAATCTCAGGAGAAGCTCCCGGCGCTGCCGTCACCACCGCGGGCATCGGCGGAGAAGCAGCGATCGAAATCGAAGCTGCGTCCGGCACCGGACGTCGGCCGCCGTCCGCTTACGCGCGGGCTTAAATCCAAGATCGTTATCGCGCTGACGCTCGTCGCGATCGGCTTCGCGTTCCACGACCGTCTTCCGTCGCTCCTCAGAGTGGACGCAACGAATATCACCACCGGCGCCATCACAAAGGCAGCGACCGCCGAGCCCGCGCTCAAGCAGATCGCCGAGATCAAGGCGCATGACGGTGCGATCGAGCAACTCGGGCTCAGCGGCGACGGACGATTGATCGTCACCGCGTCGAACCAGCCGGAGCTTCGCATCTGGTCTTACGACACCCATGATTTCAAAGGCGTCATCGCACTCGACGACGGACCGGCAACCACGCTCGCGGTACGAAACAACCGCGTCGCGACGGGACACGCCAACGGCACCGTTGCCGTCTACGATCTCGATACAAAGCGGCGGCTCTATCGATTCAAGCGGAACGATGCGCGCATCTGGGCGGTGGCGTTCGCGGGATCGGAAGATCGCGTGGCCGCAGCCAGCCATGACTGGACAGTCGCACTTTGGGAAACATCATCGGAAAGTAAGCCGGTGGCCGTTCTCGAAGGACATGAAAATGCCGTGCAGGCCGTCGCTTCCGATCCGACCGGGCAGTGGCTCGCATCGGGCGGGGCCGACCGCAGCATCCGGATCTGGAATATCGACGGACGCGACGCGCGGCGCACCTATCGCAACAACAGCGATTTCGTTTCGGCACTGGCGTTCGCACCGACCGGTGCCATGCTCGTCGCCGGCAGCCTCGACGGCACGGTCAAGGTCCTGTCGCTCAATTCCTATCGATCGCAGCGCATTTTGACGGGGCAGAGGGCGCGTATTACATCATTGGCGGTGTCGAGCTTCGATGAATTGCTGGCCTCGGCTTCTGCCGACGGCGTCGTGCGCGTCAGGAGCTTGAAGCGCTCTCGGCAATTTCTGGCGCTCCCCGGCATCGGCTCGGGAGCCAAGATGGTGGCCTTCACGAATGACGGCCGGACCCTGTTAACCGGAGGCCAAGATGGCGTCATCCGGTTTTGGCAGTCGCCCAATCCGCAAGTCGCGCAGCAAAACTGATTTCTTTCCGCACCTAGCTTCCGAGACTTTGCCGGTAAACCGTATTATGGTCGCGCCGAAAGAATCGATGGAGGTGCTTCGCGATGGATATGGACGCCATTTTTCTCGCGCGCATCCAATTCGCCTTTACGATCACGTTTCACATCATCTTCCCTAGCTTTTCGATCGGACTCGCGGCCTTCATCGCGACGCTGCTCGTCCGCTGGCGCATGACCGGCGAAGAGCGCTTTCGCACGCTCGCGCGCTTCTGGACGAAAATTTTTGCCGTCTCGTTCGCGATGGGCGTCGTCTCAGGCATCGTGCTTTCCTATCAAATCGGAACGAATTGGGCGCGCTTCTCCACCGTCGCCGGCAATGTCATCGGGCCGCTGCTCGGCTACGAAGTTCTGACGGCGTTCTTCCTGGAGGCGACGTTCCTCGGCATCATGCTGTTCGGATGGGATCGAGTGTCCCCGAACTTGCATGTACTCTCGGCGATATTGGTCGCGCTCGGCACGTCGATTTCGGCTTTTTGGATCTTGTCCGCAAACAGCTGGATGCAAACGCCCGCCGGCTACGAAATGAGGGACGGCATCGCGTATCCGGTCGATTGGTTCAAGATCGTCTTCAACCCGAGTTTCCCGTATCGTTTCTCTCATATGTTCACCGCCGCATATCTCACGACGTCACTCGTCGTGCTGTCGGTCGGGGCGCGCTACCTGGTCGCCAATCGCTTCATCGAAGAATCGAAGACCATGATCCGGATGGGTCTCGGCATGGTCGCCGTCCTGGCGCCGCTGCAATTGTTCATCGGTGACGCTCACGGACTGAACACGGCAGAGCATCAGCCGGTGAAAGTCGCGGCGATGGAAGCCCATTGGGACGGCAGCAAGCCCGGAGAGCTGCTTCTATTCGCGTGGCCGGACGCCAAGGCCGAGAAGAACCATTTCGAGATCGGCATCCCGCATCTCGCCAGCCTCATCATTACGCACCGGATGGATGGGCTCTTTAAGGGGCTCAAGGATTTCAAGGCGGAAGACAGGCCGCCGTTGATCCCGGTCTTCTTCGCGTTCCGCGCGATGGTCGGCATCGGCTTGCTGATGATCGCGATCGGCTTTGTCGGAGCCTTCCTGTGGTGGCGTCGCAAGCTATTCGACAGCACCTGGTTCCTGCGGCCTCTGACTTATGCCTGGCCGCTCGGGTTCATCGCGATCATCGCCGGGTGGTGGGTGACCGAGACGGGACGGCAGCCCTATCTCGTCTATGGCGTTCTGCGAACATTAGACGGGGTATCGCCCGTTGCGTTCGGCGCCGTGCTGACGACGCTGATTTTATTCGTGCTCATCTACACGAGCGTTTTCTCGATGGGCATTCTCTACATCAATCGCCTGATCGAAAAAGGCCCGCAAGGCGCCGCCATCGCACCCGGGGGCGATCCTTCCGTCGGGGCGCATCCGCTTACTGCCGCGAAAGACGCGGCGCGCAGCGCGCTCGGAACCGGGGAGTAGCTTCATGGACACGATGTCTTACGCGCTACCGCTCATCTGGGCCGCAATCCTGGCGGTCGGCGTGACGCTCTACGTCATCCTCGACGGCTTCGGGCTTGGGCTCGGCATTCTTTTTCACTTCGAGCGCCGCGAGCCACAACGCGACGTCATCATGAATACGATCGCGCCGTTTTGGGATGGCAATCAGACATGGCTCGTTCTCGGCGGCGGCGGACTGCTGGCGGCATTCCCGAAAGCCTACGGCCTCGTGATGTCGGGCCTTTATATCCCGATCATCGTCATGCTGCTGGCGCTCGTCTTTCGTGGCGTGGCGTTTGAATTTCGCTGGGTGGCAAAGCCGCGCCAGGAATTCTGGGATCTCGCCTTTTCCTGGGGTGCGCTCGTCGCCACGTTCGCGCAGGGCGTCGTTCTCGGGGGGCTGCTGCAAGGTCTCTCATCCCAAGACGGACTCTATACCGGCGGCACATTCGATTGGCTGACGCCCTTCTCGCTGTTTTGCGGCCTCAGCCTTATAGCAGGCTACGCTCTGCTTGGCACAACGTGGCTGATCTACAAAACCGACGGCGAGCTTCAGGAGTGGGCGCGCGACAGCGCCAAGATCGCGCTGCTGCTCGTGGTGGTGGCGACTGCGATCATCAGCCTCTGGACGCCTCTCTCCGTTGCGCGCATCGCCGACCGCTGGTTCACATGGCCGAACATTTTGCTGTTTTCCCCGGTCCCGCTCATCACGCTCTACGCGGCGTATCGGTGCTGGAAGGGAATCGAGAATATCGGCAATGACGCAGAGCCCTTCGTCGCGGCGGTCGCGATGTTTCTGCTGGGCTTTGTCGGACTTCTCATCTCCAACGTGCCGTACCTGGTTCCCGGCGCGCTGACGGTCTGGGAAGCGGCGGCAGCGCCCAGCTCGCAACTGTTCATGCTCGTTGGAACGCTTTTGCTTCTGCCGATCATCCTCGGCTATACGGTCTTTGTGTATTGGACGTTCCGGGGCAAGGTGCGCCCCGGCGAGGGTTATCATTGACGCCGAGGCCGTCGCGATCGGCTTAATGGCTGTACTGAAATGTGGGCATCCGCGTTTCAGACAAAGGCCTGCCATACTTCGTTCCAAATACTGACGCGCGAATCGTGCGGGGAGACTGGCAGAGGATGTTCGGCTGGCGG
>DATLJG010000044.1:0-5154 GCA_035538995.1 Hyphomicrobium sp.
AGAGTTGATCCTGGAACGAGACTGGTGGTCGCGATTGCTCCTGCATTCACCATCGGATTGGTGCGTCCGTCAGGACTGTGTTCCACGGCAGCCAGCGAGTTGAATGCTCGCCCCGTGGCGTTTGCGCCGATCAGCTCTCGCGCTCGATCCGCGCCGATCTCCTGGCAAACCAACGCGAAAATGAATGGCTTCGAAACGCTCATGATCGAGAATTCTTGGGTCGTGTCACCGGCCTCGTAGAGCTCGCCGTTGACGCCCGCGACACAGATGCCGAACAAGTCATGGGGCATCACTTCAAGAGCCGGATAGACCTTCGAATTCTCGCCCTCGGTGTTGAGCTTGAAACGCTCGTACGCCTCTCGCACCAAGTTATTGACATGCTCGGTCGCAGGAAGATGTCCCGTCGAGACATAGAATTGTGAGGGCATCGACTTCTCCGAACGACTTACAACGTTTTGACCGCGAGCGAATACGGCCGTCGAGTTCTCAAGCGTTCACGATCAGGCAACGAGTAGTAATTCCAGCCCAAATATCGCGAACGTTTCTTTGGTTCGCGCAAGAAAATTATGAAATACCCTTAAATCCCTTTAGGATTTCGACCCAGCTCAGCAAACCGCGACAACGATCGTTCCTGATTACGTTTGGCCGGACCGGGTTGGAAAGCAGCCTTGTAGATGCGAACGCTGCCACCAGCGGGCCATCTCCGAGAGATCAAGCGCTTGTCGATGCTACGCTCAGGATCGAGGAACCGCATCAAACTGGCCCCACCAACCACATACTTATTCAATGGCGCACGAAAATGAGCGCCGGCGAAGTACGCGAAAGCGCGAGATTCGACGCTGCCCCTTCCCAAACGCGCAATTCCGTCTATTCAGTCACAAATTTGCGCTAACAACCTTTCCGGGACCGAAGACATGAGGGATAACGGCGCCTGATTGCTCCGATTGCGGAGCCTTGAGATCATGACCGCCACCCTGGCTGGAGCACATTATGCAAACGAAACACCTCACATCCGATTTTTCGGTCGCTGCACAGATCGGCGTTGACGATCTCCCGGAACTTGCGGCGCAGGGCATCAAGACCATCGTCTGCAACCGCCCGGATGGCGAGGCCCCCGATCAGCCATCGTTTGCCGAAATCGAAAAGGCGGCTGCCGCGGCCGGGATAGCCTGTCGCTATGTGCCCGTATCCGGCAAGGTCACGCCTGCAAATATCGCCGAATTCAAAACGGCTTTGGGCGACGCCCAGACGCCGGTGCTTGCCTATTGCCGCAGCGGCACGCGCTGCGCCACGCTCTGGGCCCTTTCCGAACTTGGCCAGCGTCCCCAGGAAGAGATCGCGTCCAAGACGCTCGCGGCTGGCTATGATGTTCGAGGCGCTCTCGATCACGCGGCGGCCACATCGAGCCCGACGGATGTCGCTCCCACGGCACGCCATGACATTGTGATCGTCGGCGGCGGCGCGGCAGGCGGCTCCGTTGCAGCAAGCCTTCTGCGCCGAAATCAAAATCTCGACATTGCAATCATCGATCCCGCCGACATGCACTACTATCAGCCGGGCTGGACGATGGTCGGCGGCGGTATCTTTGATGCCGCATCGACCGCCAGACCGATGGCGGCCGCCCTTCCCCACGGCATCACCCGGATCAAGGCGGCGGTCACTGGATTCGATCCCGACAACAACACCGTCGCCATCGAAGGCGGCAAAACCATTCGATACAATCATCTCATCGTCTGTCCCGGCATCAAGCTCAACTGGAACGGCGTCGAAGGTCTCTCCGAGACGCTTGGCCAAAACGGCGTCACCTCGAACTATCGCTTTGATCTGGCGCCCTATACCTGGGAACTCGTTCGTTCCCTGAAGTCAGGCCGCGCACTGTTCACGCAACCGGCTATGCCGATCAAATGCGCCGGCGCTCCACAGAAAGCCATGTACCTCTCCGCCGATCACTGGCGGCGTAACGGCATCCTCGGCAAGTTCGAAGTCGAATTCTACAGTCCCGGCGGCGTTTTGTTCAGCGTCCCGGAATACGTCCCGGCACTGATGCAATATGTTGAGCGCTATAATGCGGCGTTGAAATTCAGTCACAACCTCATTGCCATCGATGGTCCCGGCAAAACGGCGACCTTCAAGAAGACGGATTCCAACGGCAATGCGGAAAATGTCGAGACGCGCTTCGACATGATCCACGTCACGCCGCCTCAGACCGCGCCTGATTTCATCCGCAGCAGCCCGCTCGCCGATGCGGCGGGATGGGTCGACGTCGATCCAGCAACGCTGCGTCACAAGAAATACCGCGACATCTTCGGCCTCGGTGACGCGATCAATGCGCCGAACGCAAAGACGGCGGCCGCCGCCAGAAAGCAGGCGCCTGTCGTCGCGGAAAACGTGCTGTACGATAAGGGCCAACGCCCGTCGCAATGTGCTTACGATGGATACGGCGCGTGCCCGCTGACCGTTGAACGCGGCCGGATCGTGCTTGCCGAATTCACCTACGGCGGCAAGGTCGCGCCCTCGTTTCCTCACATCATCGACGGCACGAAAGCCACACGCGCCGCCTGGATTCTCAAAGAGCGGGTGCTGCCGCCCGTCTATTGGAACGCCATGCTCAAAGGCCGCGAATGGCTGGCAAAGCCCCGCGTGAAGGCATGAGGCGGCCGGCAACTCGCGCTGGTCTCCTCGCTGCGACGCTTGTCGAATGTTCGGCGGTCAAAAGTTGCCGGTACTATCTGGGTTGCTAACGACCGTCATCCTGCCAAGACGGCTGTTGCTTCGTGACAGCCTCGCGCACGCTTAGCCCTCTAAAGGCTCGAATAAGGCGCGCCTTAGGTCTGACATGACGTAGACGCTTCCGGCGCCGGCCGATCCGATTGCCGGAGGAAAACATGCCGCCAGTTCAGGGAAGATCCGCGCACGCCGTCATCAGCGAGCCCGAGACGCAGGATGGCGCTGCCCTCGCCGCGACGTTCGATCTCACAACCGCGACGGCCTCCGAGCTTCTCCAACTCGGCGTGCAAAACGCTAGATCCGGCGAACTCCACGCTGCCGCTGACGCCCTCGCACGGGCGACCATGAAAGATCCGCAATTAGCGGACGCATACGAAGCACTGGCGACGGTGCTGCTGGCTTTGGATAATATCGAGTTCGCCTGCAAGGCCAAGGCCAGGGCCGTCGGGCTCGGCTATAACTCGGCCGCCGATTGGGAATTGCTCGGCGACATGTTCGTCGCGCTTGGTCAGGCCGACGACGCCGCTCAGGCATTCGGAACGGCGTTGGCGCTGCTGCCCGAAGCACCGCCGGCGGTGGAGCAAAAACTGCGCATCACAGCCGAGGCTTCAAGTTTCGCCACTTCGCACGCCACCGCTCCGCCGCCTGGCCTGCTGAGCCTCGACGATTTAATGCTCGCGGACGAACAGACGGCCGGCGACGACATTCCGGCAATCTGGCGTCGCGTCAATCTGATTACAATCAACCCGGCCGACAATCCGCACACGGCCGCATTCAGCGATTTGACCGCCGCCTTCGAAAAAGCGCTCCGCTCGCTTGGCATAACGGTCCATGTCCGCTCCAACGAAGTCGGACTTGAAGGCGTCAATCTGCTGTTTGGCGCGCACCTCATCGGTTCGCAGGAGAGCGCCGACCGTCTTCCGCCCAACACCGTCATTGTGAACCTTGAGCAGCTTCGCGGCTTCAACATCGCCGACCGCCCGATCTACACGAGCCTGCTGCGCCGCCTCGCCGTCTGGGACTACAGCAGGCGCAATATCGTGCAAATCGAAAGTCTGATGCACAATTCGCGCGTCACGCATTTCAGCATCGGATACACGCCGGAAATGACGCGCGCACTGCCCGGCCAACAAACCACCGACGTGCTGTTTTATGGCAGTCTCAACGACCGGCGCGTTGCCATACTGAATGGCTTGCAACAGGCAGGCCTGCGGGTCAAACACCTCTTCAGCGTCTATGGCGACGACCGCGACGCAGCCATCGCCGATGCCAAGATCGTGCTCAACATGCACTTTTATGAAGACAGCATTCACGAGATCGTCCGCACCTCCTATCTGCTCGCCAACAGCAAGGCCGTCGTGAGCGAGTGCGGCCCCGATACCGAAATAGACGACGATATTCGCCAAGCGATGGTCGCGGTTCCCTATAGAGATATCGTCCAGAGCTGCGTTGCGCTTATCAACGATGAACCGCGCAGGCGGGCGCTGGAGCGCAAGGCGTTCGAGATTTTCGCCAAACGCAATCAGCCCGAATTGCTGCGCGACGCCATCAAGGCAACGGTACTGCCGGCATCCTGATCCGCGACTGCCTCTTGCAGAACTCGGTTACGCCGCCTCTTTGAGGGCGCTGCTCAGGCTCGTGAGCTTTCGCCAACGGCGATCCAATTCTGCAATATCGGCCTGATGTTGCGCGCCGAAGCCATTCTTCACATCGAAGGTATCGCGGCGATCCGAAATTTGCAGCTTGCGTGCCTTGAAATCATTGCACCACGGGCTGAACCCATACCATCGGATTGAACCGAGATCGCGGCTGCCATTGCATTGACGCGGCAATTGCGACGAGTGCCGGCCGGGCGTGTACGCGCCGATAGCGTAGTGGTGATAGAAGCGGCTGCGGGTCGGAAACGTCAGCCCAGGTATGGCGAGCGCGTTGAAATCGATCTCGTTCTCCCAAACACCCGCCGACTTCTGCGCGACCAGCGGCTGCGCCGGATCGGGCGCGACATTCGGTTCGATATCGATCATGACGGCGCCGGGCAATCGCACGCCCGTCAAATCATGCTGAAGAAGAAGACGCTCCATCTTTTCCAAGCCCGGAGCGACGAAGAATTCCGTCGTATTCAGCGCCAGCTTCCACGCATCCGGAAAGCGCGCTTCATGCTTCATCACTTCGAAGTCGCACATGATCGCGGCAAACGACGCATTCTCCGACGGGATGACCTCCCAATGCGGAACAAGCTCCTTGCAGATCGCCACCGACTCGTCCGTTGACGCATAATCGATCAGCACGCCGTGGTCGAAAATCTCGCGATGATGTTTCAGCCACCAGGGCAGCAGATAGGCTTCGTTGAAGAAGTGCGAAATCACCACCCTCTGAGCCATCGTGCGTTATCCAATCTCGCGCAGTGTCGGAAAATACATGATGAAC
>DATLJG010000045.1:0-10348 GCA_035538995.1 Hyphomicrobium sp.
CCGGTCGATCAGTATATCGGCGGCATCGAGCACGCGATTCTGCACCTGCTCTACTCACGCTTCTTCGCCCGCGCCATGTGCGACACCAGCCATCTGACCTTCGCCGCGAACACGCGCGAACCATTCGCCGCGCTGTTCACCCAGGGCATGGTGACCCACGAGACATACAAATCGCAGGACGGCTTTTGGCTTTTGCCGAACGACGTTCGCGTCGAAGGCGAAGGCACCGGACGCCGGGCGATCGAAATCGCGACCGGCCGCCCGGCCGCGATCGGCCCGACCGAGAAAATGTCGAAGTCGAGGAAAAACCTCGTCGATCCCGACGACATCATCGCCCATTACGGCGCCGACTGCGCCCGTTGGTTCATGCTGTCCGATAGCCCGCCCGAGCGCGATGTCATCTGGACGGAGGCGGGCGTTGCCGGCGCCGGACGCTTTATCCAGCGTGTCTGGCGCATCATCGACGACATCACCGAAGTATTTCCCCGGAAACCGGAGAAAAAACCCGAAACCTTCGGCACCGATGCACTTGAACTGCGGAAGGCCGCGCACCGCGCGCTGGACCAGGTCGGCCGCGCCATCGAGGCCCTGCGTTTCAACGTGGCCGTGGCGAACATTCACGAGTTTTCCAATGTTCTCCACACAACCCTAATGAAGAAGGAGCCGGACCTCGCCTGGGCCGCTCACGAGGCAGCCGCCCTGCTCATCACAATGATCGGCCCGATGATGCCGCATTTGGCTGAAGAATGCTGGGCGCGGCTCGGATACAACACGCTCCTCGCGAACCAACCCTGGCCGGTTGCGGAACCGGAGCTACTCGTTGACGATCAAGTGACCATTGCCGTACAGGTGAATGGTAAGCGACGGGACGAACTCGTGGTTTCGCGCACAGCGAAATCCGATGAGGTGGAAGCGGCGGCGTTGAAACTTGGTTCGGTCATCCGTGCGCTCGAGGGGCGGACACCGAAAAAAGTCATCGTCGTCCCGCAAAGGATCGTGAATGTCGTTGGCTGACGGGCTGAGGGGGCGAGTGGGCGAGCGCTGGTTTGCGAACCGGCGCGCTTTCGTTTCGACCGTGGGCTTGGCCGCTCTCTGCATCTTGGGCGGCTGTGGCGACGGAAGCACCGGCTTCCGCCCGCTCTATGGCTCTGCGGCCTTTGGCGGCGCGGCGACCCAGGAAAAGCTCGCGGCCGTCGATGTGGCGCCCATCCCCGGACGTGTCGGACAGCGAATCCGTAATGAGCTGATCTTCCAGACGACCGGCGGCGGCAAGCCGGCCGAGCCTCGTTTCCGTCTGGACATCGCCATTCGCGAGTCCGTCGTCTCGACCCTCGTTACCACCGATGGCAACGCTGGCGGCCAGATCTTCAGCATCGAAGCCTCCTACAATCTGATCCGCCTCAGCGATAAATCGGTCGTCGCCTCCGGCAAGAGCTTTGGGCGCGCCTCGTTCGACCGCGTGACGTCGATCTTCGCCAACGTCGAAGCACGCCGCGACGCCGAGAACCGTGCCGCCGCTTCGGTTGCCGAAGAGATGCGCACACGTCTTCTCGCGCTCCTCTCGACCTTGGCTTGATCGCCACATCGCACTGGCGCTAGTCGCGAGCATTCCCGATGGTCGCCGTCAAAACTGCTCAGGCTGAAGCCTTCATGAAATCGCCGCCGGCGCAGCTGACGGCCGTGCTTTTCTTTGGCTCCGATCCAGGTCTCGTCAGCGAACGCTCGTCCGCGCTCGCTCACACCCTCGCGGGCCGAGAAAACCCGCCCGGCGAAATCCTGCGCCTGGACGATAGCGAACTCGACGGCAATCCGGATCGCCTCGAAAGCGAACTCCAGATCCGGCCTATGTTTGCTTCGCGCCGCATCGTCCGCGCCGTTGCCGGGCGCCGGATATCGGCGCAGGTTCTAAAACCACTTCTCAGTGCTCAACCCCTCGAAGGCCTGTTGATCGTCGAGGCCGGGAACCTCAAACCCGATGACGCCTTGCGAAGCCTTTTCGAGAAGCTCGATAATTGCTTTGCCGTCGCCTGTTATCCCGATAGTGCCGCCGACGTCGACAGTCTCATCTCGGATGTCCTCGCCGCGTTCTCGCTGACCATTCAGGGAGACGCGCGCGCCCTCCTGCAATCCCGGCTCGGCGCCGACCGGGCACTGTCGCGCGCCGAGATCGAAAAGCTGGCGCTGTACTGTCTTGGCCGCCAAACCGTCACTGCTGAAGACGTTGAGAACGTCGTCGGCGACGCTGCCAATCTCGCACTCGAACGGATCGCTGAAGCGGCGGCCGAAGGCCGGCTCCAACCGGCGGTCACCGATTTTGGCCGGGCCTTGGCCTCCGGCGAAAGCGGACAGTCCGTCATCGCCGTTCTGCAACGCTACTTCCTGAAGCTGCACAAGGTCAGAAGCGACGTCGATGCCGGTCAGCGCCTCGATGATGCGCTGAAATATCTGCGTCCGCCGCTGTTCTTCAAGCAGCGCGATGCGTTCGCCCGCCAGGTCCGAAACTGGCAACGCCCACAACTCGACCAAGCCATCCGCCGCATTGCCGACACCGCCAAAGCAGCGCGTCTGTCGCCGCGCCTGGAAGATGTCTACGCCGAACGCTTGCTGCTCGCCCTCGCCTCGATGGCTGCAGCACCGCTTGCCGCGTCCCCTCGCCGCTAACCCCCGGCTTGCAGGTCGTCCTCTCCCTTCTATAGTGCCCGCCGATATTAACTTGGGGGAACCTCATGACAGCGGCACGTTTTGACGTCATCGGTATAGGCAATGCCATCGTCGATATCATCGGCCGTTGCGACGAGGCCTATCTCGCCAAAATCGACGCCGCCAAAGGCAGCATGCGTCTGGTCGGCGCCGACGACGTCAAAAAAATTTACACGACGATGGGACCCGCGATGGAAATCTCGGGCGGCTCCGCAGCCAACACCATCGCCGGCGTCGCATCCTTCGGCGGCAAAGCCGCCTTCATCGGCACGGTCGCCGACGACGAATTCGGAAAAATCTTTACGCACGATATTCATTCCATCGGCGTGACATTCGATACGCAGCCGATTGCCAATGGCGCTCCGACTTCGCGTTCGCTCATTCTCGTTACGCCCGACGGCGAACGGACGATGAATACATTTCTCGGTATTTCGACAAGCCTCAACGAAACGCAACTCAATCATCAATTGATCGAAGAGTCGGAAATTCTCTATCTCGAAGGTTATCTTTTCGACGAACCGCAAGCCAAGCAAGCTTTTCGCTCTGCATTAAAGACGGCGAAAAAAGCAAATCGCAAAGTTGCGTTGACGCTTTCCGATGGCTTCTGCGTCGATCGCCATCGCGACGAATTTATCGAACTCATTCATGCTGGAATCGATATTCTTTTCGCCAACGAATCCGAGATTAAATCGCTCTATCAAACGGAGTCGTTCGATCTCGCGGCCAAAACAGTTAGCAACGATGTCCGCCTTGCTGCACTGACCCGCAGCGAAAAAGGTTCCGTTATTTTTGCCGACGGAAAATCAATTGAAATAGCGAGCGAGAAAATTCCGGCTGTCGTCGATACGACCGGCGCCGGCGATCTTTATGCTGCAGGCTTTTTGTTCGGATATTCGAAAGGCTTTGAATTGCCCGTTTGCGGCCAGCTCGCGAGTCTCGCGGCCGCCGAGATTATCGGTCATATCGGCGCACGGCCGGAAGTCTCTTTAGCCGAATTGGCGCACCAACGGCACATTGTCTAATCCGCCTTTCAAGAATGGCGGGAATCGTCGACTTCCCGCCTTTCACATACCATTCTAGCCTGAACCTCGTTCAAAATGAGAATCTTTAGGGGGTATTACGTGTCCAATTCAGCGAATTAATTATTTTCCCTGGAATTGGAGAATTTATTCGCGCAATGTCGAATCAACGAATCGCTTCGTTTTCGAGGTTCGCCATTATGCTCCAAACTTCCGTTCGCCGCGGCCGTCCGAAAGGCACTGGCATCGATGACAGCGAACGCCTCGCTAGGCTCGATGAACTCCTGCGTATTCACCCGGATTGGCGTCCGACAACGGCAATCCGGAAAATGGGATATTCCGATCCTTCGGCAATCCGGCGCCTGCGCGATAAATATAAAATCTTCGCGTTGGGCACTGGAACGGCCCTGAACGATCTGGTCGTCTCCGCATCGGCCAGCGCTGCGACCGAGTCCAAACTCGCCGCATCCTCGTCGCTGCTGACACGCTAAGTCGCAAAACAAATCGTCAGCGACGATCCATTCTAATTTTCCACTCCTGTGATCTCTCGACGGCCGCTGCCCCAAGCGGCCGATTTTTTTTGCGCCGTCGCTCTCTATAGAAAGACCCGCAAATTAGAGCTTACGGAGCGATGCGACCTCGACGCCGTGGCCTTCACCCTTTTGCAAAATCAACTGCGCCCGCCGCCGCGTCGGCAGAATGTTCTGTTGCAGATTTTTCAGATTGATGGTGCGCCAGAGTTCGAGCGCGACATTGCGAACTTTTTCCGGCGGCATCGTCGCATACTTATGAAAGTACGCACCGGGATCACGAAATGCCGTCGTGCGAAGACGCATGAACCGCGTCAGATACCATTTCTCGATGATCGCCGGGTCCGCGTCGATATAGATCGCAAAATCGATGAAATCGGAAACGAATGGAACTTTCCCGCCATCAACCGGCATTTCCGCCGGCTGTAAGATATTGAGCCCTTCAATAATGAGAATATCCGGCTGCTCGACAATGACTTCCGCGCCGGCGAGAACGTCATATTGAAAGTGCGAATAGACCGGCGCCGAAACCTTCGCGACTCCCGATTTGATATCGCCAAGAAACCGCAAAAGCCGTGTCGTATCGAAGCTCTCCGGGAAGCCCTTGCGCTCCATGAGGCCACGCCGTTCGAGTTCGGCGTTGGGATAAAGAAACCCGTCCGTCGTCATCAGATCGACGCGCGGATGATCCGGCCAGCGCGCCAACAATGCTTTCAATACGCGCGCGGTCGTACTTTTCCCGACCGCCACCGAACCGGCGACGCCGATCACGAATGGAACCTTCGTATCTTTGCGGCCGAGAAATTCCGAACTGACGGAATGCAGCTTTTGCGCGGCCGCGACATAGAGATTGAGAAGGCGCGAGAGCGGCAGATAGATCTGCTCGACTTCTTCGACCGACACTTCTTCGATGATACCGGACAACTGCTCGAGTTCGTGCGGCTGCAGCGTCATCGGCGTGTCGGCTCTGAGGCGCGCCCACTCCTCGCGCGTGAAGACGCGATAAGGCGAGTAGGGCCTTTCGCTTCGTTCGTCAGCGGCGCGCACCTTCAGCGATTGATGGCCCGCTGCCCGCACTTTCACGACGAACTCCCCGGCCGAGACGCCTTCTCTTCGAGCCCCGATGTGCCCATGCGCCCATCGAGAACCTTCAGCACGTCGGCGAACGCAACCTCGCGGCTCTCCAAAAGGACCAGAAGATGATAGAGCGTATCGGCGGCTTCCGCCTTCAACGCCTTGGCGTCGCCGGTCATCGCGGCGATCACCGTCTCGACCGCCTCCTCACCAAATTTTTTCGCGCAGCGTTCGGTGCCGGCGGTCAAAAGCTGAGCGGTATAAGACTTCTGTGTGCTGTCCGACCGGCGCGATCGGATGAGCGCGGCCAGCCGCTCCAACGTATTTGTTTCACTCATAGACTCTTCTCGCGGCACTCTTGTGTGGCCGCTCCCGGCCCCACACCATCAAGCAGCCGCCTGAGCGTCAAGCAGCAGCAACGAGAATTGCCGCGAAAGCCTTAAAAACTCAGCCACCACCAAGGCGTTGACGAATATAATCCAGCTGGTCGTAGTTGCCATACCGGACAATGAGGGTGCCGCTTTCGCCGGAAGCCCGCCGGATCTCGACCTTGAGCCCAAGCAGATCGGTCAATTCCTTCTCGAAGGCTTTCGTATCCGCGTCCTTGTCGCGCGGCCGGCGTGACACCGTCGTCGCCACCTCGCCGCCGCTGTGGACCATCGCCTCGACATCGCGGACGTTCAGGCCGTCGTCGATGATCTTCTTGGCCAGCGTCTCGGCATCGTCGCGCCCGATCAGGGCCCGCGCATGCCCCGCCGTCAGCCGCCCCTGTTGTACAAGCGACTGCACGCCGGACGGCAATTTCAACAGCCGCAGCGTGTTGGCGACGTGGCTGCGGCTCTTGCCGATGATCTCCGACAATTGCTCCTGGCTGTAATCGAACCGCTCGACCAGTTCGCGATACCCGGTCGCCTCTTCGATGGCATTGAGATCCTGACGCTGGACGTTCTCGATGATCGCCAGTTCGAGAACTTCGCGATCGGTCAGCTCGCGAATGATCACCGGAATGGTATGGATGCCGGCCTTCTGCGCAGCGCGCCAGCGCCGTTCACCCGCCACGATCTCGTAACCGCCGGCCATGCCGTCGGGGCGTACGATAATCGGCTGCACGAGGCCCTTGGTGCGGATCGACTCGCCAAGCTCCGCCAAGTCTTCGTCGCGGAAATCCTTGCGCGGGTTCAGCGGGCTCGACTTGACGTCCGTAATCGAGACCACGCGCTGCTCGCCTTCCGGCGGCAGGCGATGGCCGAGGGGCGCGGGCTCTCCGATCAAAGAGGCGAGGCCGCGGCCGAGCCGGCTCTTCGGTACAACGGAGTTCATTTGCTGGTCGTCCCCCTGCTGGTGCGTTCTAATAAAATCCGCTGCTTACGCCGCTTTGAACCGCTTCTCTCGCTCGATGATCTCGGTCGCCAGGCGAATGTAGGCCTGGCTTCCGGCACAATCGTAATCGTAAAGAAGCAGAGGCTTTCCGAACGACGGCGCCTCCGCGACGCGCGTATTGCGCGGGATCACGGTTTCGTAGACTTTCGGGCCGAAAAACGCGCGAACGTTCGACGCAACTTCCTTTGACAATGCCGTGCGAGAGTCATGCATCGTCAGCACGACACCCTGAATCTCGAGACGCGGATTGAGCGTCGCCCGGATCTGCTCGATCGAATCCTTGAGCTGCGAAATCCCTTCAAGCGCGAAGAATTCGCATTGCACCGGAACGATGACCGCGTGCGCCGCCGTCATCGCATTCAGCGTCAGCACGTTGAGCGACGGCGGGCAATCGATCAGCACGTAATTGAAGTGCGTGTCGGCCGGACGATTGCGCTGCTGGCCGACGAGTGCCGTCACCGCATCACGCAATTTGAACGGCCGTGCCGGATCGTTGCCGAGCGCACCGTCGATACCGACGAGATCGCTGTTGGCCGGCACCACGAGAAGATTGGGAACGGCTGTTTTCAAAACGGTATCGAGGATCGTCGCGCCGCCGGTCAGAATGTCGAACGAGGTCTTGAAGCGCGACTCGGCGTCGATTCCGAGCCCCGTCGATGCGTTGCCCTGCGAATCGAGGTCGAGCACCAGCACACGCTCGCCGACCGCCGCCAGAGCGGTGCCGAGATTGATGGCGGTCGTCGTTTTGCCGACGCCGCCCTTCTGATTGGCGATGGCGATCACACGCGGACCTGCGCTGACGCCACCCGCGCCTGAAACATAGCCGGCCACGGGATCAATCCTCCCTTTTGGGCTTCAACGCCTTGAGCAACACGACACGAGCGTCCCTGTCCGTCACGCTCGGCTTCAGCTCGTACGCGAACCGCCAACTTTCGGCGGCTTGTTCGATCTCGGCCGCAACATCGCGGCCCTTCAGAAACAGCCCGAGCGTCGAAGGGCTGAAGTACGGCGCAGACATCTCCAGCAGCCGCGGAAGCGGAGCGAGCGCACGCGCCGTAATACAGTCGACTGCACTTACTTTAGCGCAAGTCTGCGGATTTTCGATTCGCATGCCCAAGATGTCCACAGTGATGCCGGTCTCGCGCCCCACTTCCCGCAAGAATGCGGCTTTACGACTGTCACTTTCGATCAGGATATGGTGAGTCGCGCCCGCTTCGGCACCGAGAATTGCGAGCACAAGTCCCGGAAATCCGGCCCCGGACCCGATATCGAGCCAAACCCGAGCCTCGGGCGGCCGATAGCGCCAAAGCTGGGCGCTGTCAGCGAAGTGCCGGTGCCAGAGGTCGCCAAGGGTGCTCGGAGCAACCAGGTTGATTGTTTTCTGCCAGCGCACCAGCAGCTGGGCATAAGTCTTCAGCCGATCTAGCGTTTCACGTGAAATTTCGAACGTACGCTGAAATGATTCGGGGGAATCGATGCGGCCCGTCGAGTCCATCACGCGGATTTACGGTCACGGCGGGTTTTGAGCCGCGCGAGCAAGGTCAGAAGCGCCGCCGGCGTGACGCCCTCGATCCGCCCGGCCTGCGCCAGCGTCGCCGGCCGATGCTGAACCAATTTCTGACGAACTTCGGCTGAAAGGCTTGGAATCCCCGAATAATCAAAATCGCTGGGAATGCGGATCGCCTCGTCACGCTTCAGCTGCGCCACGTCCTCGTCCTGACGGCGAAGATAAGCCGCGTAACGGGCATCGACCTCGAGCTGCGATGCAATCCGTGGCTCCAGGCCACCGATCTGCGGCCAAACCGCGATCAACCGGTCGAGTGAAATATCCGGGAACGACAGCAGCTCGAACGCGGTCCGCCGCCGCCCATCGCGGTTGACCGTCAGCCCATGCCGAGCCGCCTCGGTCGGGGTCATTGAGAGTTGGCTCAACAAGTCGAAGCCGTCGCCGAGCGCTTTCGCCTTGGCTTCGAAATGCGCCTGCCTCTGCGGACCGACACATCCGAGCCCGATTCCCGCCGCCGTCAAACGCTGATCGGCATTATCGGCGCGCAGCTTCAGCCGGAATTCGGCCCGTGAGGTAAACATCCGATACGGCTCTGATACGCCGCGCGTAATCAGATCGTCGATCATGACGCCGACATAGCCCTCGGTGCGAGACACGACGAATGGCTCCCGCGCACCGCCTGCAGCAAGCGCCGCATTGAGCCCCGCGAGCAGCCCCTGGGCGCCCGCTTCTTCATACCCGGTCGTGCCGTTGATCTGCCCCGCCAGGAACAGCCCCGGCAGACGAGTGACTTCGAGACCCGGCGTCAACTCTCGCGGATCGACATAGTCGTATTCGATCGCATAACCCGGCCGCTTGATGATGACATTGGCGAGACCGGGCATGGTCTTCAGGAACGCCTCCTGAACCTCCACCGGCAACGAGGTCGAAACCCCGTTCGGATAGATCGTGTCGTCGTCGAGACCTTCGGGCTCCAGGAAAATCTGATGCGATGACCGGTCGGCGAAGCGCACGACCTTGTCTTCGATTGACGGACAGTAGCGCGGCCCGACGCTCTCGATTTGCCCCGAAAACAAAGGCGATCTCGCAAGATTCGCGCGAATGATGTCGTGCGTTTCCGGCGTCGTGCAAGTGATCCCGCAGGCGATCTGAGGCGTCGTGATCCGCTCGGTCAGGAATGAGAACGGCACCGGATCGTCGTCCGCCTTCTGCATGTCGAGGCCGGACCAATCGATGGATTTGCCGTCGAGGCGTGCTGGCGTTCCGGTCTTCAATCGTCCGAGCCTCAGGCCCAGGGCATAGAGCCGGTCCGACAGCTTCAGAGCCGGAGCCTCTCCCGCCCGGCCGGCCGGAATCTTCTGCTCCCCCATGTGAATGAGGCCATTGAGGAACGTCCCCGTCGTCAGCACGACCGCCCCGGCGCTCAACGTCCGCCCATCGCCGGCCACGACACCCGCCACGCGGCCGTCAGCGACAATGAGATCCTCGACCCCGCCCTCGATCACGTCGAGTCCCGGGATGGCGGCGATTTCGGCCTGCATGGCCTGACGGTAGAGCTTGCGATCTGCCTGTGTCCGAGGCCCATGCACCGCCGGACCCTTGGAGCGGTTGAGAAGCCGGAATTGGATGCCCGCCGCATCGGCGACGCGACCCATGAGCCCATCCAGCGCATCAATCTCACGGACCAGATGTCCCTTGCCAAGACCACCAATCGCCGGATTGCACGACATTTCCCCGACCGTGGCGAAGGTATGCGTCACCAGCGCCGTGCGCGCGCCCATCCGCGCTGCGGCGGCCGCAGCCTCGGTCCCGGCGTGCCCGCCGCCGACCACGATGACGTCATAAGATCGAGAGTTCATGCGCCATTCCCCTACAGCATCGCCAAACGGCGCAAAAGGGTGATCCGAAGCTGCCAATTGTCATTCGGAGGAAGCACGCGGGGCGACGAGCGGCACCAAGATCGTGGTTAACAAAGGGTGATTCACGTGAAACATCGCCTCTGAGGAAACGATTCCCGTCAAGGATTCACGTGAAACAATTCATTAACTCTACTTTCCAATGCAGAACCGGCTGAAGATCTGATCCAGCACGTCCTCGACGTCGACACGCCCCGTAATCCGGCCAATGGCGTGCGCGGC
>DATLJG010000046.1:0-10363 GCA_035538995.1 Hyphomicrobium sp.
CGACAACGACTCCGGGGCCGCCGGGGGCATACTTCGCCGGATGAAATCAAATACGGTCGTCGCATAAGGCCAATAGGAGCCAATCGTCTGGCTCGGACGCTCAGCGGTCGGAGGCTTGGGTTCCCCGACGAGATCCTGAGCAGTGGCGCCTTGGCCCCGGTCGCCGTGGCAGGATGCGCATTTGAGGGCATAGAGCGTTCGCCCCTCCGTCGCCGCGCCGCGCCCCGGCGGCAGTCCACGGCCGTCCGGGAAAATCGTCAGGTTCCATTTGGCGACCTCGGCGGCCGACATCGGCGTTCCGAGATGCGGCGTCAGCTGACGATCGTCGGCGACCGCGTGCGACGTGAGCGATAAAATTCCCAGAACGGAGACCAGCGCAATTCGGTCACGCATAAACATGGCTGACCTCGCCATCTTCATCGACGGCCCAACTGACGATGCCGTTGAAATGGAAGTAGCCGTTACGGCCGCGCTCTTTCACCAGCACGTCGCGTTCCGGCTGAACGTAGCCTGTTTCATCCGTGGCGCGGCTTTTGAGAACGGCGGGCTCTCCTTGCCACGACCACGGCATGCGAAAGCGCGTGAAGCAGCGGGACATGACCGGTTCGTCGAGATGGGCTTGAGCCCACGAAGCGCCACCGTCGGCGGAGACATCGACCTTGGCGATTTTGCCCCGACCGCTCCAGGCGAGACCGTGAATTTCGTAGACGCCGTGCTGTTTCAGGACTTGTCCGGGCGACGGAGAGGTAATGAGCGATTTCGCATCCATGACGAACGTGAACATCCGCGCTTTGCCGGAAGGGAGCAGTTCAGTGTACTTGGCCGTTTCATCGCGCGTCATCGCCGGCTGATCGGTGACCTGCAGCCGCCGCAGCCACTTGACGTTGGTGATGCCCTCCCAGCCGGGGACAACAAGACGAACGGGATAGCCGTTTTCCGGGCGAAGCCGTTCGCCGTTCTGGTAGAGCGCGACGATGGCGTCATCCATCAGCTTCGATAGCGGCAGGCTGACATTCAGCAGGCCTGCGTCGGCGCCTTCCGCAATGACCCACGACGCGCCGGGTTCGATGCCGGCTTCATCGAGAAGGATGGAAAGCGGCACGCCGGTCCATTCCGAACAGGAGACAAGGCCATGAAACGATCCCACGGGGCGTTGAATGGGTTCCTCGTGCCATCCCGCATTGCTGTTGCCGCCGCACTCGATAAAGAGAAACTGCGAGCGCATCGGATAGCGCAGCAGATTTTCGATCGTGAACATGAGCGACTGGCGGACGCGCCCGTGAATGACGAGGCGATGCAGCGCCGGATCGATATCGGGAACGCCGTCATGGTGGCGCTCGAAATGCAGCCCACTCGGCGTAATGATGCCGTTGAGGTCTTGCAGCGGCGTCCACGAAACGCCGTCTCCGGCGGGTGAGCGATTGCCGCCGATATTGCGCACGACATGATCTTCGTATCGTGACGGGACGCCATAACCGGTGAACGGTCCGCCCGTTTTGTGCAGCCACGGAGGGTTGGCGAGTTTTGAATTTTCGGCTGAGCCGTTGTCTGCGGCCGCAGATTCAATGGCTGGCACGGCGGCCACCGCCGCCGCGAATGAAAGCCCGCGCTTTAGCAACAAGCGGCGGTGTAAAAGTCCGCCACCCGCGACCGGCTTCAGATCCTCATCGGAAAATTTTCCGGCCACCTTCCGAGCTCAAAATCATCACGACGGCTGGGGCGTCGAGTTCCCGGAGAATGTCATGCCCTTTGAATCTTCCGCTTGGACGCTCATCACATCGGACGGCTTGCCTTCGTACGTGAAACGGAAGTGCGGATTTTCGCTGATCGAAATGCCGCCCGTCATCGAGAACACCAACTTGCCTCCGGTGCTCACGTCGAGTTTGTCGATAAAATGCGCGGGCGTGTAGAGACCGGTCAGCTGATCCATTTGCAGCCCCGAATTGTTCGGGTGCTTGATCATGACCTCGGCTTCCTGGAGTTTGGCGTTTTCCGGATCCTTGAAAGCCGTCTTGATCTTCATTTTGCCGATGGTCTTGGCCGCTTCGACGGCGTCTTTCGATGCCGGTGCCGAGCAGCCGCCCGACGCTTTGACGAAGCGCGCCGCCATATAGAGCTTGCCGTCTTCCGTTTCGACGATGGCGCGAACGTTTGAATACTGATCGATGCGCACCCGCGTCGCCAGCACACGTTCTCCCGCACCGGCCGCTTCGCCGTAGGCGAACGTCGCGACGATGGGGGACGGGTTCTTGTCGATGATCAGCGTCAGCGATTTGACCGTCTGTGCGAACCCGGCGGGCAGCCGGACGCTGATGGGAACGGTCGACGCATCTTCCGCACGATACGGCGCCTTGAGCGTAATTTTGCCCGCCCCGTCGAGAATCGGGCGGTCGCCGAACGTGGCATCCTTTATTCCGTTCCAGGCTGCATCGTTGTCATCGGCGCGAACGCTCGCGTTCCAACCGAAGGTCAGCACGGCACCCAACAGTGCGATTGCTGCGGAACGAATGATTGTTTTGTTCATAACGGCCTCGTATCGGGCTGGCATCAGCAGTGCCGAGCGGCGCCTGCCAGAGTTTCCTGAATACTATAGCAATATAGGAATGAGGTCACGCATGACGCAGGGGTCGGGCAGCAATTGAATAGGGAAGCGGCCCGAGCCTATAGGATTCTGAAAAATAAAATTAAAAAGCAATATCTTAGGAGGTCTTGGTTGTTCGCCGCTCGGATTTCGCACGGCTATCGGAGCGATTGCCACGGGCGCCATTGGCAAGAAGGTTGCGCAACATTTGTGCGACCCGCGACGCCGGCCCTTTTTTGCCGCACTGGATATTGATCCGCGCCCCTTCGAATAGCAGGAAAACTTCGTCCGCAAGAAGATCGGGATCGCGATAGTGCGCTTCCCTGAAAATTTTCACCAATCGCATGCGTTTACGATGTTTGTAGGCCTCGATCAGCGCCCTCGCGGGATGCTCCGAGTCGAGTTCAACGGCGGCATTGGCGATGGCGCAACCCCGTTCGAATTTGTTCGTCAGAACGTCCTCGACGAAATCGACCCATGCGTCCAATTGCTTTTGTGGATCGTTTGGATTGCCGGAAACGATGCGATCCCAGACCTCCTCGCCCTCGTCGGCGAGCTGCTGGATATATGCGACGATTAGGTCGTCTTTCGACTTGAAGTGCCGGTAAAGCGTCATTTTATTGGTCAGAGCGGCTTCGGCGATGGCCTCAACGCCAACGGCGTGCAGCCCGTGACGGTAAAATAGATCGCACGCCGCAATTAGGATGCGCTCGCGCGGCGGCCGCGTCGCGAGGTCTGACTTTGCCCTGCGCACTGCATTGATCTGAGTTGTGTTCATGGCCCCTTGACGAGAAAGTTACCGGTCAGTACCTACACGTTACCGATCGGTAACTGGTACCACGACTCGATTGACCGTGTCATTCGGTTCTTTTCGTGGCGCTGCGTCTCTGCCGCTTGTGAATTTCCATGCGCGGGATCATCTGCGCATAGCCTCCATCTTCGGGCGAACCCGGTCGCTTTTTGGCCGCCCCACCAATGAGCCAGCCATGAGACAATCATTGCAGCGATCAAATGACAGGACTGGAATGCTGTTAGGCCGATCTCCCTCAATCGCGGTCGCGATGCTTTTTCTTGTTGCCGGTCTCTCTGGTTGCTCGAACGAGAAATCGAACGCGCAAAGCGCTGCCGCCGCGCCGCCCCCACCCGCGGTTACGGTCGCAAAGCCGACGAAGAAGCTCGTCTCGGACTACGACGAATACGTCGGCCGTTTCGTGGCGGTCGATTTCGTCGAAGTGCGTGCGCGCGTGTCGGGATACCTTGACAAGATCCACTTCACGGACGGTCAGCTCGTGAAGGCCGGTGATCCATTGTTCACGATCGACCGGCGGCCATTCCAGGCAGCCCTCGATCAGTCGAAGGCTGCGGTCGAGCAGGCCGAGGCGAACCTGGCGTTCGCGACGAGTGACTTGGAACGCGGTAAAAACTTGGTTCGTGGTACCTCGATCACGCAGCAGACATTGGATCAGCGCGTTCAGACGAAGCGCGTCGCCGAGGCGACCGTTACGGCTCAGAAAGCCGCAACACGGCAAGCGGAACTGGATCTCGAATTCACCGAACTCACCGCACCGATTTCCGGTCGCATCGGTGATCGTCGCGTCTCCATCGGCAATCTTGTGACGGGCGGCTCGAACGGAACCACAACGCTGCTGGCGACGATCGTTTCCGTCGATCCCATCAGGTTCGAGTTCACGATGGATGAGGGCTCTTACCTTCGGTATTTGAACGCTGCGGCGAAGGGTCAGGCCGACAGCGTCGACCGCGGCATGAGATTGCCCGTTTCGCTGAAGTTGCTCGACGAAAATGATTTTGTTCACCAGGGCCGCATCGACTTCGTCGACAACGTCATCGATCGCTCGTCCGGCACGATCCGCGGCCGCGCCGAATTCGCCAATGCGGACGGCAAGCTGACTCCGGGAATGTTCGGCCGCATTCGGATTTCCGCTGCGCCTCCCGCCGAAGCCTTGCTCGTTCCCGACGCGGCGATCGGCACGGAGCAGGTCCGCAAGTTCGTCTATGCGGTCGGCAAGGACAATGTCGCCAGACCGAAGTACGTGACGCTCGGGCCCGTCGTAGACGGCCTGCGGGTCATAACGGCCGGCTTGTCTCCGGATGATACCGTCATCGTCAATGGCCTGATGCGTGTCCGCCCAGGCTCGAAGGTCACGCCGCAACAAGCGACTGCGGACGCGACGACCACAAAGGACCAAACGGTCCGCACCAACTGATCGGACGAGCTAGCGGATGCGCATCTCGCACTTTTTCATCGACCGCCCCATTTTTGCGGCCGTCATCTCGATCGTGTTCGTTATTCTGGGCGCGGTTTCTGTTTCGCGTCTGCCGATCGCGCAGTATCCCGAGATCGCGCCGCCGGTCGTCAACGTTACGGGACAGTACCCCGGCGCCAGCGCCGAGGTCGTCGCGGCGACGGTTGCAACGCCGTTGGAACAGCAGATCAACGGCGTCGAGCATATGCTCTACATTTCGTCGAACTCGACGAATGACGGCCGCTTCTCGATCTCGGTCACGTTCGATATCGGTACAAACCTTGATATCGCGCAGGTGCAGGTTCAGAACCGCGTCGCCATCGCGCAACCGAGGCTTCCTGCCGATGTCCGCAACATCGGCGTCACCGTCGCGAAGGCGTCGCCCGACCTGATGATGGTCGTGCATCTTCTTTCGCCGGACAATTCGCGCGACTCGCTCTTCATTTCCAACTACGCGAGCATCAACGTCGTCGACACGCTGAGCCGTATTCAGGGCGTCGGTTCGGTGACCGTGTTTGGCGGTCGCGATTACTCGATGCGGGTCTGGCTGGATCCGAACCGCCTCGAATCGTTGGCAATGACGGCAGACGATGTGGTGAAAGCGCTGCAAGGCCAGAACGTCCAGGTCGCAGCCGGTACGCTCAATCAGCCGCCCGTCGATAAACCGGGAGCGTTCCAGATCACCGTCCAGACGTTGGGGCGACTGACCGATCCCAAAGAGTTTGGCAACATCATCGTCAAGCGAAGCGGAGATGCCGTCGTTCGGCTGAAGGACATCGCGAAGGTCGAGCTTGCGGGCCTTGATTACGGCGTCAATTCGTACCTCGATAAAACGGCCGCCGTCGGCCTCGGCATCTTCCAGTTGCCGGGTTCCAACGCCATCGATACCGCCCAGAAGATCAAAGATACGATGGCGGCGATTGCCAAGAATTTCCCGCCCGGCGTCCAGTACGACATCATCTACGATCCCACCGACTACATTCAGCAGTCGGTGAACGCGGTCGTTCAGACCATTCTGGAAGCCATCGTTCTCGTCGTGCTCGTCGTCATTCTGTTTTTGCAGACGTGGCGCGCGGCGATTATTCCAATCGTCGCCATTCCGGTGTCTCTCATCGGCACGTTCTTCATCATGGCGATCTTCGGATTCTCGCTGAACAACCTGTCGCTATTCGGCTTGGTTCTGGCCATCGGCATCGTCGTCGACGACGCAATCGTCGTCGTCGAGAACGTCGAACGAAATATCGCCAATGGCCTCAGTCCGCGCGAAGCCTCGTATCGCACGATGGAGGAAGTCGGTACGGCGCTGCTTGCCATTGCACTCGTCTTGACCGCGGTTTTCGTTCCTTCGGCGTTCATCACCGGTATTTCCGGACAGTTCTACCGACAGTTTGCACTGACGATCGCCGGCGCGACGATCATCTCGCTGGTTGTTTCGCTTACGCTCTCTCCGGCATTGTGCGCACTGCTTCTGAAACCGCACTCGGAATCGCACGGAACCAGCTGGTTGATGTGGCCGGTCCACGCCTTCTTCCGGATGTTCAACTGGAGCTTCGACAAGCTCTCGTCCGGCTACGGCTGGTTCGTCTCGAAGATCGTCCGCTTCACGTTGGTGATGCTCATCATTTATGGCGGCCTCATCGTTTTCGGTCTCAATGAGTTCCGCAAAACGCCGATCGGCTTCATTCCCGATCAGGATGGCGGTTATCTCATTACCGTTGTCCAGTTGCCGCCTGCGGCTTCGCTGGCGCGTACCGACGCCGTCAACCGCCGCATCGTCGACATGGCGCTCGAGGTTCCGGGCGTCGCGCATGCCGTGAGCCTCGTCGGCTTTTCGGGCGCGACGCGCGTCAATGCCTCCAACGCCGGCGCGGTGTTCGTCGTCTTGAAGCCGTTTGAGGTCCGAGAGCACAATCCCGAGATGTCGGCGAAAGCCATTCAGGGGAAATTGCTCGCCAAGTTTTCCGCGATCCAGGATGGCCTGGTGCTCGTCGTCGCGCCGCCGCCCGTGCGCGGTCTTGGCAGCGCCGGCGGCTTCCGCATGATGGTCGAGGACCGTTCGGGCGCCGGGCCTGCGGCTCTCCAGAACGTCATCAACAATATGATGGGTAAGGCGGCGCAGACGCCGGGCGTGAGGCAGGTCTTCTCGCTGTTCGAAACATCGACGCCGCAGCTTTATCTGGACATCGACCGCGTCAAGGCGGAGATGCTCGGCATCAACATTCCCGACGTCTTTTCGGCGTTGCAGGCCTATCTCGGCTCGATCTACGTCAACGACTTCAACATCCTCGGGCGAACCTTCCGCGTCACGGCGCAGGCCGAGGGGGACTACCGTATGTCGAGCAAGGACGCGCTCAACATTCGCGTGCGAAACGCCAATGGCGATGCGGTGCCGCTTGGGTCGTTCACGACGATTCAGGACGTCTCCGGTCCCTCGCGCGTGCCGCGCTACAACCTCTATCCGGCGGCCGAATTGGATGGCTCCGCCGCACCCGGCTATTCGCAGGGGCAGGCCATCGACATCATGCAGAAACTTGCGGCCGAAACCTTGCCGCCGGGCTTCAGCTACGATTGGACCGATCTTGCCTATCAGCAGATCAAGGCCGGAAATACCGCTGTCTTCGCGTTCGCGTTGGGTGTCGCCTTCGTGTTTCTGGTGCTGGCCGCGCAGTTCGAAAGTTTGACGTTGCCGCTCGCCGTCATCCTGATCGTTCCGATGAGTCTCATCGCCTCGATCCTCGGCGTCATCCTTCGAGGAATGGACAACAACATCCTGACCCAGGTCGGCTTCATCGTGCTCATAGGTTTGGCTGCGAAGAACGCCATTCTGATCGTGGAGTTCGCTGAGCAACTTGAAGGGCAGGGCCGCGACCGCTTCGCGGCCGCAACCGAGGCGGCGCGCCTCAGAATGCGGCCGATTCTGATGACGTCGCTGGCCTTCATTCTCGGCGTCGTACCGCTGGTCTGGGCCGTCGGCGCCGGGTCGGAGTTGCGACAGGCGCTCGGAACCGCCGTGTTCTCAGGCATGATCGGCGTGACCGTGTTCGGTTTGATCTTCACGCCGGTGTTCTACGTGATCTGCCGCTGGCTCGCCGGTCTAGGCCGCCGCCGCCGCGCGTCAGAATCAGAATTGCATCCGGCCGAGTAAACGCGAAACGGCGGCGGCCAAGGCCGCTGCCGTATCGAGACGAACGGACGGAATTCCGCTCCGCAAGCTCCGCGCAGGTTGTGCGAGTCATGACTGAGCTCGATTGTGCCGACAGGGCATGCATTCGAGTGGCCGATGAACCGCAAAGAGCGACGGCGTGCGCAGGCAACTTCGCGAGCAGCGCCACAGCAACAGATCGATCCCGCGGCTGCCAGCGATTTTCGCGAGGCAATCACGTATTTGCAGGCCGGAGAATGGCGCAAGTCGGAAGCTGCGCATCGCCGCGTTCTGGCGAAAGCTCCGCGCCACGCACCGACGCTGCATCATCTCGGCTTGATCGCCTTCAAGTGCAACGAGGGCGGCAAGGCGGTCGAGTATATCCGTGAAAGCCTGGAGCAGGATCCGCGCTCTCATCAGGCGTGGCTGAACCTCGCCATCATCCTCGGCGAACTCAAGCGCTCGACCGAGGCCATCGATGCCTGCCGCCAATGCGTCGAACTGCAGCCGGAGAGTTCTGCGGCCTTCGAAGTTCTCGGAAACCTTCTGCGCGTCGCTGAAGACAACGCCGACGCGGCGAATGCCTATCTGGCGTCTCTTCGCCTCAAGCCGCAGCAGCCTTCGGTTCTCGTGAAGCTCGGCGAGATCATGCTGGAAGCAGGGCAGACCGGTGAAGCGCTCGCCCAGTGCAAGCAGGCCCTTGAACTCGATCCGTTGCTTCCTGCTGCGCATAGGCTGCAGCAACGAATTCTGACGCTTTCGCAGTCGGTCGATGATGCCGAAGCCATTCTCGCCGCGCAATCGGCGACGCCATCGGAGCTGGCGAAACATCTCAATGCGCTCGGAGAGAGCTTGCGCGCCCAGTGGCGGTATGATGAAGCGATCGAGGCTTACAGCCGCGCGACCCTCGCTGATCCATCATGCTCTGACGCGGCCCTGAACATGGCGCTCGCATTCGAAAGCCTTGGCCGCAAGGAGGAGGCGCTGGCGAGTTATCAGGCCGGACTGGCAATCGAACCGGATCGCGCCGAGGCCTACGCCAATGTCGGTAATCTGCTGCGCAGCATGGAGATGTATGACGGCGCCATCCAGGCGTTCGAGCAGGCGATAAAACTCGATTCCAGACTGGCCATCGCGCATTACAATCTGGCGGTGACGCTCAAGCTGCGCGATCGTTTTGAGGAAGCGCGGACGGCCTTTGTCAAAGCGGTCGAAGTCGCGCCGGATTCAATCGTCAATCGTTTCGAACTCGCCAATCTGCGCCGCGTCCTCTGTGATTGGCCTGGGCTCGACGCAGAAGAACGCGAATGCCTCGATCGGTTCCGGGCACGTTCGACACACATCGCTCCGTTCCAGCTGGTCTCAACTCCGGCAACCCGAGCCGATCAGCTCAAGGCTGGACGGCTTCATGCCGCGACGCTATCCGTCCCCGAGTCATTGCGTATCAGAGATCATATCAATGCGTTCGCAGCGGGCGGCGAGCGTATCCGCGTCGGCTTTCTGTCGTCCGATTTTTTCAATCATGCGACGGCGCTACTGCTGGTCGAAGTTCTCGAACAATTTGACCGAAAACGGTTCGAATTATCGGGTTACTGTTTCAGTCCCGACGACGGCTCAGACATGCGCCGGCGGATCGTCGCTTCGTTCGATCGCTACATTCAGATCGGAACTCTATCCGACAAGAGCGCCGCGCAAGTGATCCGCGACGACGGCATCGACATTCTCGTCGATCTCAAGGGTTACACGCGCGACAGCCGCCCGCAGATCATGGCGTTCCGGCCCGCGCCTATTCAGGTGAACTATCTCGGTTATCCAAGCACGATGGGCATGTACGGCGTCGACTATCTTTTGGCCGATGCCGTCGTCGCTCCGATGGAGCATCAGCCGGACTATTCGGAAAGCATCGTGCATTTGCCGAACTGTTATCAGCCCAACGACCGGCAACGCAGGATTTCCGACATCGTCGTGAAACGCGCGGATTTCGGTCTGCCCGAGGATGCGTTTGTCTTTTGCTCGTTCAACAACAGCTACAAGCTGAACGCGGCGATGTTCGATATCTGGATGCCGCTCCTGAAGACCATTCCGGGATCGGTGATGTGGTTCCTGGTGCCGACGGACTTATGTGCCGAGAACCTTCGCCGTGAAGCCGCCGCCCGCGGCGTCGATCCGGACCGGCTTGTTTTCGCGCGCCGCGTTCCGATAGCGGACCACTTGGCGCGGCACCGATTGGCGGATCTGTTCCTGGATGCGCTGCCGTGCAACGCCCACACCACCACGAGCGATGCGCTATGGGCGGGTCTGCCGGTGCTTACCGCTCTTGGAAGCACGTTCTCGGGGCGAGTTGCTGCAAGCCTTCTGACGGGCATGGGCTTGCCG
>DATLJG010000047.1:0-5881 GCA_035538995.1 Hyphomicrobium sp.
GCCGAACAAGCGCCGTCGGCGTGGACGCCGGGGTGGACGGCGCGGACGTGATCGCGGCCGCGAGTCGGAGCAAACGCAGTCGGCGGACGATGCCGAGGGCTTCGCATCCGAGTCCGAACAATCCGACAATAACGATGATGAGCGCGCCGACGACGTCGCCGCTGACGACACCGGCGACAAGTCTCCGGAGTACAACGGCGCCGCTGGGGACAAGGAAAAAGCTCCGAAAGCCCCGGGCCGCCGCCCGCGTCGGGTCTGGGACGTCCCGTCGGCCGCGAATGGCGACGAGGAACAGCCTGCCGCTCCCGCCGAAAAAGCCGCCAAAGCCGTGGCAACACCGGAGCCGGCAGGCGAACCGGAAGTTGTTGTGACGCCGGAACCCACGCCAAGCCGGCGCCGTCACGAAACGGGATCGAGCGAACCTCGCATTGAGCGCGTTGTCGTAGGACCGAACGCTCAGTCCGATGTTGCCGACACGGAAACGGCGAGCGCGCCGGCTCAGCGCAAAGGCTGGTGGCAGAGGAAATTCGGCGGCGAGTAAGCGTCGCCGTCAAGCCATTCGAAAAAGGCCGAAGTTAATGTCTTCGGCCTTTTTTATGCGCTCCTGCACAACCGCTTGATGCTCGCACGCCATCCGCCATGCTGGCGCCCCATTATGATGACTGATGGCCTAAGTCCGCGTTCGCCCCGGCGTTTGACCCAACCGCCCTCAGCTAATACTGCTTGAGTGCATGGTGTCTCGAGACACACATCGAGATTAAGGCACGCTAATGCCTGCAACGAGCAAAGCCATTTCGACGATCGCATTCCTGCGCCCAGCACTACTTTTGCTCTGCATGTTCAGCCTACTGGCGGAATCGCATAAAGCGCACGCCCAAGGCTTGCCGATCATTCGCGACGCCGAGATCGAAGCGCTGCTGCAAGACTACGCGCGTCCTATTTTTGAAGCGGCTGGGTTCGGCGGCGGCCGTGTCACGGTCCGCATCGTGAACAACGACTCTTTCAACGCTTTCGTTCTCGACGGAGCAAACGTCTTTATCCACACCGGCACGCTGATGCAGGCCAAGACGCCGAATGAAGTGATCGGCGTCATCGCCCACGAAAGCGGCCACATCGCCGGCGGACACATGGCCGCTCTGCGCGCGCGCATCGCCAAGGATCAAACACGTGCGCTCCTCGCTCAGGTGCTCGGCATCGGCGCCATGATTGCTGGCGGCGTTTCGGGAGGAAGCGGCGGCCGCCAGACGATGGAAGGCGGACAGGCCATCATGCAGGGCGGCACCAACATCATTATGAAGGGATTGCTTGCCGAGCGCCGTTCCCAGGAATCGGCGGCCGATCAAGCCGGCCTGAAGTATCTGACCGCGACGAAACAGTCGGGCCGCGGCATGCTCGACACATTCGAGCGCTTCAAGCAGCAGGAGTATCTCTCCGCCGACATGCAGGACCCGTTTGTCAGGTCGCACCCGCTCTCCGTCGAACGTCTCGCGCAGCTGAGTGAGCGGGTAAAAGCCAGCCCCTACGTCAATCAGAAAGACCCCCCGTCCCTACAGCTTCGCCACGATCTCATGCGCGCCAAGTTGTCGGGGTATCTTGAATCACCGTCGATCGTCCTCAATCGCTATCCGGAGAGCGACAAATCGCTGCCCGGACGGTACGCCCGCGCCATCGCCACCTTCTTTCGCGGCGGTCCCGGTGCGCTCCAAAGCGCCATTAAGCAAGTCGATGGGATGATCAAGGAAAATCCCAACTATCCCTATTTCTACGAGCTGAAAGCCGACTTCCTGATGCGCTCCGGAAAGATGCAGCAGGCGGTCCCTGATCTCGACCAAACCTTGAAACTCGCGCCGGGAAGCCCATTGATACAGGTCGAGCTCGCCCGTGCGCTGCAAGGCAACGGCGAATCCGGTGATTTGAAGGAATCCATTAGTTTGCTGCGGAAGTCGCTGATTACCGATGAAAACGGCAAAGCCTACCGGTTGCTTGCAAATGCCTATTACAAACAGGGAAAACGTCCCGAAGCCGACGCAATGACGGCACAGGCTTACTTTTACGAAGGCGACATCAAACAGGCGCAAATCTTCGCCAAGCGCGCTCAGACCAAGCTGAAAGCCGGCTCGCCTGAGTGGTTGAAAAACGACGATATCGTAAATTACAAACCGCAAACGTGAGCCGCTCCGGCTCGAATGAGTGAGATCATATCCATGAACGTGAAGCGCATCTGGAACGCGGCCTCTTCGGCATCCCAACGCAAGCGAATGGCGCTTGCCGCCCTTGGTGGCAGCATGGCGCTGCTCTTTGCCTTCGCGATCGGGGCATCCGACAGCTTTATCGCCCGTCCGGCACATGCGGAAACGGTCGCCCCGACGGCAGGCGGCAGCGCCTTCACCGACGAACAGAAGAAGGCGCTCGGTGACATCATCAAGGACTATCTCGTCAAGAACCCGGAAATCATGATCGACGTGCAGAACGCACTCGACGAGAAGTCCCAGAAGGAACAGGAAGCCAAGCTCACGAGCTTCATGACCGAAAACGGTAAGGCGATCTTCCGCAGCCCCGGCAGCTCGGTCGCCGGAGACCCCAACGGCGACATCACGGTCGTCGAATTCTTTGATTACAACTGCGGCTACTGCAAGCGCGGCCTTCCCGAAGTTCAGAAGCTGCTCCAGGACGACAAGAAGGTCCGCTTCGTCTTCAAGGAACTGCCGATCCTTTCCAAGGGCTCGGAGGAAGCCGCCCGCGTGGCGCTCGCCGTCAAGCGCCAGGGCAAGTACTGGGAATTCCACCAGGCGATGCTTGGATCAAAGGGTCACGCCGACGCCGCGTCCGCGCTCAAAATCGCGCAATCGCTTGGCCTCGACATGGACAAGGTCAAAGCCGACATGGAAGGCGACGACGTAAAGAACGAACTCAAGGACGATCTGCTGCTGGCCCGGAAGCTCGGCATCAACGGAACGCCGCACTTCCTGGTTGGGGCCAAGTCGATCCCCGGGGCTCCGGACGACTTGCATGACCAGCTTGAGAAAATGGTCAGCGAATACCGCAAGGACGGCTGTTCGATGTGCTGAGCCGCCGGCTCCGGCCGGTCGCCACGATAGCGTTTGTTAATGCTCGGGGAGCCGAATTCACACCCGGCTCCCTGGGGGTCACTTTGCCTCCGCCGGGAAAGCTGATAGACCCTGGGCTCCGCAACTGGCCGGGGCCTCGCCCCTGCGCTTGAGCAACCTCCAAATCATGGCTTCCCTCGTCTACCTGTTGAACGGTCCCAATCTCAATTTGCTCGGCGCTCGCGAGCCCGCCATCTATGGCAGCGAGACGCTGGCCGACCTGCGCGCCCGCTCGGACAAGGCCGCC
Source organism: Hyphomicrobium sp. (assembly GCA_035538995.1). Classification (GTDB taxonomy): domain Bacteria; phylum Pseudomonadota; class Alphaproteobacteria; order Rhizobiales; family Hyphomicrobiaceae; genus Hyphomicrobium_B. The sequence continues at coordinate 3,355 of DATLJG010000047.1, forward strand.
GCCGCCAAGGGACTGAAACTCGAGTTTCGCCAATCCAATATCGAAGGCGAAATCGTTAACTGGATCCAGGAAGCGCGCGAAAAAGCCAAGGGCATCATTATCAATGCCGGTGCCTACACCCACACCTCGGTCGCCATTCTCGACGCGCTACAGGCCGCCGAGTTGCCCGTGATCGAAGTACACCTTTCCAATATCTTCCGCCGCGATGAGTTTCGCCATCACTCCTACGTTTCGCTTGCGGCAACGGGCGTCATCTGCGGCCTCGGCGGCAAAGGCTACGAACTTGCCGTAGAAGCGATGGCGAACATCCTGGCCGGCACCGCCCGCAAGGCGTGACGAGCAGGGACACAGTTGAGCTATAAGTCGAACACAACCGGATAAACCTCGAGGACAGAGGACGAATGACCGCAAAAGATCAGGGGCCAAAGACGGCGAGCACCGAGGGTCAAATGATCCGGGAGCTGGCCGAGCTTCTCAACGACACCGGTCTGACGGAGATCGAAATCGAAAAGAGCGGTCTAAAAATCCGCGTGAAGAAGAAGATCTCGATTATCGCGGCTCCCGCCCAGGCCTACGCCGCCGCTCCGGCATCTGCGCCGACGGCCCCGGCCGAAGCAAAGCAGACCCAGCAGCCAGGCGATCTTTCCAAACATCCGGGCGCGGTCAAGTCGCCGATGGTCGGAACCGCCTACCGCTCGCCCGAGCCCGGCGCCGCCGCGTTCTGCGAAGTCGGCAGTAAAGTCAAGCAGGGCGATACCTTGCTGATCATCGAAGCCATGAAAACGATGAACCAGATCCCGGCGCCGCGTGCGGGAACGGTCAAGGCCATCCTCGTCGAGAACGCCCAGCCGGTCGAGTACGGCGAGCCCCTTATCATCATTGAATAGAGCGCCGCCGGTTTGCGAAGCGCCGGCAAGGACGCTGGAGTGCAGATGTTCGACAAGATCTTGATCGCCAATCGGGGAGAAATCGCTCTGCGCGTTCAGCGCGCCTGCCGCGAATTGGGCATAGCAACCGTCGCCGTGCACTCGACTGCCGACGCGGATGCGATGCACGTGCGCCTCGCCGATGAAAGCGTCTGCATCGGACCGCCTCCTGCGCGGGAAAGCTACCTCAACATTCCGGCCCTCGTGACGGCCTGTGAAATCACCGGCGCCGATGCCGTGCATCCCGGTTATGGCTTTCTGTCGGAGAATGCGCGCTTCGCTGAAATCCTCGAAGAGCACAAGATCACCTTCATCGGCCCGACGTCCGATCACATCCGGATCATGGGCGACAAGATCGAGGCAAAAGAGACCGCGAAGCGTCTTGGCATTCCGGTCGTGCCCGGATCGAACGGGGCCGTGACCAGCGAAACCGAGGCGATGAAGGTCGCCAAGGACATGGGCTTTCCGGTCCTGATTAAGGCCGCAGCCGGTGGTGGCGGACGCGGCATGAAGGTCGCTGCATCGCCGGCAGAACTCGGCACCGCGCTGGCGACCGCACGCTCCGAAGCCAAGGCGGCTTTCAACGACGACGCCGTCTACATCGAGAAGTACCTGCAAAAACCGCGTCACATCGAAATTCAGGTCTTCGGTGACGGCCAAGGCAACGCCGTGCATCTCGGCGAGCGCGATTGCTCTTTGCAACGGCGACATCAGAAGGTGCTTGAGGAAAGCCCGTCGCCCGCGCTCAACGCCGCGCAACGCCAGAAGATCGGCAAGACCGTCGCCGATGCCATGCGTAAGCTGAAGTATCGCGGCGCAGGGACCGTCGAGTTCCTCTACGAGGACGGTGAGTTCTATTTCATCGAAATGAATACGCGCTTGCAGGTCGAGCACCCGGTAACCGAGATGGTTACGGGCGCCGATCTCGTGCTTGAGCAGATACGCGTCGCGGCCGGACTTCCCTTAAGCTTCACGCAAGAGGATATCGAATTAAAGGGCCACGCCATCGAATGCCGCATTTGCGCCGAAAATCCACGCGACTTCCGGCCTTCGCCCGGTCAGATTACTTACTGGCACCCGCCGGGCGGACTGGGCGTCCGCGTCGATAGCGGCGTCTATCAAGGCTATCGCATCCCACCCTATTACGACAGCTTGATCGGCAAGCTGATCGTCTACGGAAAAACGCGCAACGACTGCCTGATGCGTCTGCGCCGCGCTCTCTCCGAGTTCGTCATCGACGGCATTGAAACCACGATCCCGCTATTCCAGGATCTCGTGCGGGATCCCGACATCGCCGATGGCATCTATGACATTCATTGGCTCGAAAAACATCTGGGGATGAAGTAAAGTTGCCTCTGCGCGACATGTTTCGCGCGCGTTTAAGAATTCGCTTGGCGAGTACCGGCATGGCGTCGCGCGATGATCCAATGTTCGAGATTACGCCGCAGGTTCTCCTGAAGGCCTACAGCTGCGGCATCTTCCCGATGGCCGAAAGCGCTGACGATCCGGCGTTGTATTGGATCGAGCCGCAGCATCGCGGCGTGCTGCCGCTCGATGATTTTCATATCCCGCGCCGTCTTCTGCGCACCGTCCGCACGACG
>DATLJG010000048.1:0-11503 GCA_035538995.1 Hyphomicrobium sp.
ACGAGTTGAAGAACTTCCGCCAATTCGGTTCGAAGACGGCGGGGCACCCTGAATATGGTCATGCACCGGGAATTGAAACGACGACGGGGCCGCTCGGTCAGGGCATCGCCAACGCCGTCGGCATGGCGATGGCCGAACGATTGGTCGCGGCGCGCGTCGGAAACGATCTCATCGATTACCGCACCTATGCCATCGCCGGCGACGGCTGCCTGATGGAAGGCATTAGCCAGGAAGCAATTTCGCTGGCCGGTCATTTGAAGCTCGGCAAGCTGATCGTGTTCTGGGATGACAACTCGATTTCGATTGACGGGGCGACGAGCCTTTCTGTTTCCGATGATCAGATAGAGCGCTTCAAAGCGTCAGGCTGGAATACCGTGCGCGTCGACGGCCATGATACGGATGCCATCGCCGCTGCCATCAAGAATGCAAAGGCCGATGCTTCGCGGCCGTGGCTGATCGCTTGCAAGACCGTTATTGGATACGGCTCGCCGAACAAGGCGGGCAAGTCTTCAGCACATGGCGAAGCGCTCGGCGTCGACGAAATCAAGGCGACGCGCGAGCGGCTCGACTGGCCGTATCAGCCGTTCGATATTCCCGATCATGTCCTTGCGGCGTGGCGCGCGGCCGGTGCTCGCGGGGCGAAGACGCAGGCCGATTGGGTGAAGCAGCTTTCCGCGGCGAGCAACGAAGCAAAGGCTCTGATCAACGGTCGCAAATTGGAAACGGCGGTCACAGCCGCCATCTCCGAGGCCAAGGCGGCTTTCGCCACCGATACGGCCAAGCGCGCGACCCGCGTCTGGTCACAGTTGACTCTAGAACGGCTTCTTCCGTCGGTGCCGGAATTGATTGGCGGATCAGCCGATCTCACCGGCTCGAACGGCACGAAAACGAAGCATCACACGCCTGTCACGCCGGAGAACTTTGGCGGCAACTACATTCACTATGGTGTGCGTGAACACGGCATGGCGGCGGCGATGAACGGCATTGCGTTGTCCGGTTCGTTCATTCCGTACGGCGGCACATTCTTGGTCTTTACCGATTACTGCCGCCCGTCGATCCGCTTGTCGGCGCTGATGCAGCAACGAGTCATCTACGTGATGACGCACGATTCCATCGGTCTTGGCGAAGATGGCCCGACACATCAGCCGGTCGAGCACTTGAGCGCGCTGCGCGCCATTCCGAACCTGCACGTCTTCCGTCCGGCGGATGGTGTCGAAACGGCGGAATGCTGGGAGCTTGCGATCACCACCAAGACGACGCCGTCGGTACTGGCGCTGTCACGGCAAGCGGTTCCGAATTTGCGTAGCAACGATGCGGAAAATCGAAGCGCCAAGGGGGGCTACGTTCTGAAAGTCCCGAAAGGCCAACGCGATGTGACGCTGCTCGCGACCGGCTCCGAAGTCGGTACGGCTGTCGACGCAGCTGCCGCCCTCGCCAAGGACGGTATTTCCGCCGCCGTCGTCTCCATGCCGTCGTTCGAACTCTTCCGTGCACAGCCCGAGAGCTATCAGCAGGAGGTTCTTGGAACGGCACCGCGTGTCGCGATCGAGGCCGGTATCGCTCAGTGCTGGTACGAGTGGCTGAGAAAGGGCGACAAGTTTGTCGGCATGCAAGGCTTTGGCGCCTCGGCTCCGGCAAGCAAGCTGTTCGAGCACTTCGGCATCAATGCGGCACATGTGGCGGACGTCGCCCGGCAGTGCATCGGATCGAAAGCCAGCTGAGCGTCACATGTAACGCTCAGCTGTTATTGAAACGTACTGGTAGCTCGCATGAATCTCGACAAGCTGAAAACGACGGACGGTCTCAACGTCGAAGGAAAGCGCGTGATCGTCCGCGCCGATCTCAATGTCCCGATCAAATCCGGGAAGGTTACCGACGCGACGCGCATCGAACGCATCGTCCCGGGATTGAAGGCGCTGGCGTCACGCGGCGCCAAGGTCGTTGTCATTTCACATTTTGGCCGGCCGAAAGGGATCGACCCAGACCTTTCGCTCAAACCGGTCGCCGAGGCGCTGCAGGTTCTTCTGGGGCGTCCGGTCCTGTTCGGTGAGGATTGCGTCGGAGAAAAAGCCGCCGCAGCCGTCCAGCAGTTGAAGAACGGCGATATCGCCGTTCTCGAAAACCTTCGCTTCCACAAAGGCGAGGAAAAGAACGATCCCGAGTTCGCGGCCGAGTTGGCCAAGCTCGGCGATATCTTCGTGGAAGACGCATTTTCATGTTCGCACCGGGCGCATGCTTCGACCGAAGGCCTGACGCATCATTTGCCGTCCTACGCTGGTCCGCTTCTGATGGAAGAGATCAACGCGCTGCGGACGGCGCTGGAAAAACCGCAACGTCCCACGGCGGCGGTCGTCGGTGGCGCCAAGGTGTCGACGAAGATACCCGTGCTGACCAATCTGGTCGCCAAAGTCGATAAGCTCATCATCGGCGGTGGCATGGCGAATACGTTTCTGCAAGCGACCGGAACGATGGTCGGCAAATCCTTGGCCGAACCGGAGTTCGGTGCGACGGCGCGTGATATTCTCAACGAAGCCAAACAAAAGGGCTGCGAGATCATCCTGCCTGTCGATGCCGTCATTGCGCGCGAATTCAAGGAAGGCGCTGCGAATGAGGTCGTCGATATCGGTAATGTGCCGTTTGACGCGATGATCCTCGACATCGGGCCGAAATCGATTGCGCATCTATCCAAGGTTCTCGAAGGCACGAAGACGCTTTTGTGGAATGGACCGATGGGTGCGTTCGAAATCGCTCCGTTCGGCGAAGGCACTTTTTCGCTGGCGCGGGCTGCCGCTTCTTTAACCAAATCCGGCGATCTCGTTTCGGTTGCCGGTGGCGGTGACACGGTGGCGGCGCTGAACGCAGCCGGCGTGACCGGCGACTTTACCTACGTCTCGACTGCGGGAGGGGCGTTCCTCGAATGGCTCGAAGGTCGCGACCTCCCGGGCATTGCTGCGTTAACGCGCCAGGATCGTTGAATTAGAGCGTTCGACGCACTGAAGGAAAGTAGACCGGCAGCATGTTTGCAGATGCGCATATCTACATCGGCGTCGCTCTCGCGGGACTCGCGAGTTTTCTGTCGCCGTGCGTGCTGCCTCTGGTGCCGCCCTATCTTGGGTACATCGGCGGTACGACGCTCGATCAGCTGACGGGCGAAGATGCCGTAGACCGCCGCGTCTGGGGACGTGTCGTTCTCGCGTCGATCATCTTCGTTCTCGGCTTCACGACGGTCTTCGTAGCTCTGGGCGCGGGGGCGAGCTCGATAGGGCAGGTGCTGCTGTCCTATCGCGCATCGCTCGGGATCGTGGCGGGTATCGTGATCGTCCTCTTTGGCCTGCATTTCCTCGGCATATTCCGGATTCCGCTGCTCTATAGCGAGGCGCGCTACTCGGCGGCGGGGGAAGAAGCGAGTTTGCTCAGCGCCTACATCATGGGCCTCGCTTTCGCGTTCGGCTGGACGCCGTGCATCGGGCCGGTGCTGGCGACGGTTTTGACATTGGCCGCGAGCGAGTCGAGCCTATGGTCGGGCGTCAAGCTGTTGTTCGTCTATTCGCTCGGCCTCGGCATTCCGTTCGTTCTGGCAGCCGTTGCGATCCGGCCCTTCCTCGGCTTTATGAAGCGCTTCAAGAAGCATTTCGCGACGCTTGAGAAAGTCATGGGTCTGTTGCTGGTGGTGACGGGACTGCTGTTTATTTTCGGAGCCCAGAACTGGTTCGGTCAGTGGATGATCGAACACTTTCCCAGCCTGGCGAAGATTGAATCATTGATCACGCCAGCCGATCTTGGAAATGAAATCCTGAGGCGAGGTACGCCTTAACTAGCTTTATTGCGGATCGAGACGATGGCCGTCGAAATGCCTCCGATTGCGTTGACTATCGCGGGGTCCGATCCGTCTGGCGGAGCCGGGATTCAGGCAGACCTTAAAACGTTCGCCGCATTCGGCGTGTATGGCGCGACCGTCCTGACCGCATTGACGGCTCAAAACACAATGGGCGTCTCCGGCGTTTTTCCTGTTCCGCCTGATTTCATCGCCGCACAGTTCCATTCTGTGACCTCAGATCTCCAGATCTCGGCAATCAAGACCGGCATGCTTGGTGATGCGCCAACCGTGGAGCTTGTGGCTCGGTTGCTATCCGAAATTCCATCCGTCCCGGTCATCGTTGACCCCGTGATGGTGGCGACGAGCGGCGATGTTCTTTTAGCCCCGGAAGCGATCGAGGCGGTACGAACGTCGTTGATCCCACGAGCCTTGCTGGTTACGCCGAACATTCCGGAGGCTGCAACATTGCTGGATGTCGAACCGGCGGCGTCAGAAGCGGAGATGCGCGCGCAAGCCGAGGCTCTTATGAAATTCGGCTGTGGTGCGGTTCTCATAAAAGGGGGGCACGCAGAGGGATCAGACGCATTGGATATTCTGTTCGACGGCAAGGAGCATCATGCTCTACGGCGGACGAGAATTGAAACGCGCAACATGCATGGGACGGGGTGCACGCTTTCCGCTGCCATTGCCGCTAACGTGGCTTTAGGAGAGCGTCTCGACGCGGCGGTGGCTGCCGGGAAAGACTTCGTCTGGAACGCTCTTGAAGCAGGAGCCGGCCGCCGGATCGGGCACGGCAATGGGCCGGTCGATCATCATTTCGCGATGAGAAAATTCCTCCGCACGCGATAGCTCGTGCATTACCGAGCATGTTGCAACGCAACCCCATCTGTTGCGGTCACGCATCTACGGATGCGAGTCGTATTCCCTCCAATAAGATCATCACTTGCGGCGCCGTTCTCCCTTTGGCAGGTTGCGCGCGGCTCCGGCGCCTGACGCCGGTAAATATCTCCGGGGGGAGCGCTAAGCTCGTTTCATAGGGTGGAAATGGGCTTGGCAAAAACCGGTCCGCTTACGGCGGGCCGGTTTTTTGTTGCCGAGTTGGCACACAAGCCTGCTTTCTCGGATGCGGCGAGCCAATGTTGTTCGAAAGTTGCGTGGGGTTGAAGCGCGGTGCAGCTATTGTGTCAAAATAGCCGAAGAGCGCTGCACTGAGCGATCGGGGCTATTCATAGGCGCTTCCTAGGGGGCAAGGACGATGCCGTTTTCACGTATCAATCTGCATGTGTTGCGCGTTGCCGGCGTCGCTTTGACTGCTTTGGCTGCCGCAAGTCCGGCGGCAATTGCCGGCGGCTTCGATATTCACGAACAATCGACGGTTTTCATGGGTTCGGCATCGGCCGGTTCGGCTGCCGGGGGCAGTCTCGGATCGATGTTCTGGAACTCTGCCGCGACGGCGCAGTTTCCGGGGCTCAATACGGAGTCGTCGTACATTCTGGTGCTGCCGTACGGCAATATCGACATCGACCATTCGCCGTTCGGTCTCACCGGAAGCAGCGGTAACATCGGCATCGATGCGATGACGAGTTCGAGCTATGGCGCTTACCAGCTGTCACCCGATTTTTGGGTCGGCATGGCGATCAACTCGCCGTTCGGCCTGGCGACCAAGCCGAACAACACGGCATATCCTGGTTCGTATCTTGGCGTGACGAGCAAGCTGCTGACGGTCAACGCCAACCCGACGGTCGCCTATAGAATTGCGCCCGGCATCACGATCGGCGCCGGTGTGCAGATCGAGTGGGCGCAGGGCAAACTGCAATTCCGGGATTCGCCGGGAACGATCGCGCAGTTCGGCGGAACGGATTGGGCATTCGGCGGCACGGCTGGCATCACCTTGCAGCCCAACGAAGGAACGACGATCGGTCTCGGATACCGATCTCAGATGACCCACGATCTTGACGGCAGCTTCACCTCGCTGATGACCGGAACGATGCCCGGCGTCGGAACGATCAACCTGCCCGATATCGTGACCCTGAGCTTGCGTCAGGTCGTGACGCCAACGACGCGCCTGTTGGGCACCGTCCAATGGTCGAACTGGAGCCGCTTCAAGGATCTGACGCTTGCGATCCCGGTTGGGGATTTGAAAACAGCCGCCAATTGGGATGATGGCTGGTTCTTCTCCATCGGCGGTGAATACGATTACTCACCATACCTCACGCTTCGCTCGGGTATCGCCTATGAGATGTCGCCCATCGACGACGCCTCCAAGCGTCTTGTCCAGATTCCAGACAACAACCGTATCTGGCTGAGCGTTGGCGCCAGCTACGCCTGGAGCGAGGCGATGACGATCGATCTCGCCTATTCTCATATCTTCATCGAGGATGGCGGCGTCGATCTCTACACGACCTCCACGCCAGTCATGCCGGGCGGCGTCGGTCCGTTTACCGGAAATGTTCAGGCATCGGTGGATCTGTTCTCGGTCGGCTTGCGGACGAAATGGTGAGCCAGCTTTCCTGCCCGTGAAAGCAACAAAGAACCGGGAGCAAGTCCCGGTTTTTTATTGTGACCGACCTGTCGGGTTATGACGCTTCGTCGACCTTCAGCTCGTGCAGAACGCTTTCCAGAATGCCTTCGAGCTTGCCGGCGGCGGTATCTAAGGTATTCGCGGCGGCAACCGCGCGCCGCGACTGCGAGGCCTGCGATTGACTCATCGCGTAGAGCTTGCCGGCGTTGCGCGCGATCTCCTCGCAGCCTTTGGGATCGAACGGGTTGGCCTGCAGTGACCACGCGATGTCGTGAATGTCCTCGGCGGCCTTGAGGATGGCGTGGGTCGGCATAATACCTTCATCGACGGTCGGCCGCGCCATGAGGTTGGCGCGTGTCTCGGCGAGGCTCGCCTTCACGGTTTCAATTTCGGCCTTCAGCTGACCAAGCAGGGCAGGCGGTTCGCGCAATGAACTCTGCAGGCGGCGGATCGCGTCTTCGAGAAGGTTGCTGTCAAGGCGGCGTGCACGGCGACCGTGTTCAGCAAGGAACCAGCGTCCGCGTGCCGTTTCGAGAAGCGTCGTCTCGATCGCGCGGTATTCGGTTTCGGTATCCTCTGCGACCGCTGAAAGAAATGGCTGCATCGTCGTATGGTGCTCCGCAAAATCGCTGAAGGAATATGCGATTCTCGTCGCCGGATCAGGGACCAACGGGTCTTGCACTGCGATAAACGGTGCAGAGGCAAGAGTCGTAGCAATTTCGCACCGGCATGACTAAGGATCGGCACAACAGCGGGTGATTTGGGAATGGCGCGAACATGAATTTGGCGGGGAACGGCAGACGCGGTTTTGCGGTGCCGGTGGCGCTATTCTACGCCGCTCTCTTCGTTGTCTACGGCGTGTGCGTGCCCTTTCTTCCGGTTTGGCTCAATTGGCGCGGGCTGACGGCAGGCGAGATCAGCGCCGTGATTGCCGCGCCGCTGTTTCTTCGCGTTCTGGTGACTCCGGTCGTCGCAGTTGCCGCAGACCGAGGCGGGACGCATCGGCGCTATCTGGTGGCGCTATCTTGGGCGGCGCTGGCGTTCGTCGTCGGGCTTGCGATCGTCCAGCCGTTCTGGCCGATACTGATCTTCGCCACGCTATTGCTGATATGCAATTCGACGGCGATGCCTCTGATTGACACCATAGCCGTGCAGGGCGCGCGTCTTCGTGGCTTGGATTATGGCCGGTTGCGCCTCTGGGGCTCGTTGAGCTTCGTAGCGGCGAGTTTCGCGGGAGGACTTGCCATCACGGAGTTTGGCGGCGGCACGGGCATCTGGCTCATCGCCGCCGGGTGCGCGCTGACGCTGCTGGCGGCATACGCCGTTCCCGAGCAGGGCAAAGTCGACGTGCCGGCGGACATCCTGCCGCCGCCGCTTTGGAAAGCGGCCGAGCCGCGCGAGCTTCTGGCACAGCGCGAATTTCAGCTGTTTCTGATTGCCGGCGGCTTCGTGCAGGCGGCGCATGCTGCGTTTTTCGCGTTCGGCACATTGCTGTGGCAGAAGCAGGGACTATCCGCCGCCTGGTGCGGAACGCTGTGGGCGATCGGAGTTTTTGCGGAAGTTCTGCTGTTCACGTTCTCCGGGCGCGTCGCTGCGAAATTCGGTGCCGTGCGATTGATCGCGATCGGTGCGACAGCCTCCATTCTGCGATGGCTTGTGCTGGCGATCGAGCCGTCGCTCATCGTTCTTGTGCCGTTGCAACTTTTGCACGGCGTCACCTACGGTGCGTCGCACATCGGCGCCATGCATTTTATCCATGACGCCATTCCGCGCGATCGCTCGGCAAGCGCCCAGGCGCTCTATGCGACGGTTTCGGCAGGCATCGCGATGGGCGTCGCGACGCTCGTGGCAGGATATCTCTACGCGCAGGTCGGCGCGCTGACGTACGTCGCGATGGCTGCGATTGCCATGATTTCCCTCACTGCAGCGTTGCGCCTTATTCAGATATGGAATGGGCGCGAACTCGTTGCGCGTTCCGCCATCTAAGGCCTCATCCCCAAAGCGCGGATTCAGGGGGAAAGATGCGTCCATTTTCGATGTGAAGCGCAGGTGTTCGATCCTGGGCCAGTAGAAGCGGCCCATCGAGGTCGATCCAGTCGGCGTCGGACGCGAGAAGCATGGCCGGTGCGACGGCGAGCGACGTCGCGACCATCGACCCGATCATCACCTTGAGACTGCGCCGCCTTGCTTCGCGCGCGAGAGCGATGGCGCCTGTTAATCCACCCGCTTTGTCGAGCTTGACGTTGACGGCGTCGTAGAGACCCTCAAGACGATCGAGATCACCGACGGTGTGAACACTTTCGTCGGCGCAGATTGGCACCGTGCGTGGGAAGGAGCGAAGCGCAGCATCCGCCGATGCCGGAAGCGGCTGCTCGATGACCTCGACGCCACACTCAGCCGCGACAGCCATGAACTCAGGAAGCATGTCGAGCGTCCAGGCTTCGTTGGCATCGACGAGGAGGCGGGCATCGGGGCGGGTGTTCCGCACGGCGCGGATGCGTTCGGCATCGCCAGCTCCGCCGAGCTTCAACTTGAGCAGTGGCAAATGCCCAACGTCGGTCGCCTTGCGTGCCATCGCCTCCGGTGCATCGAGGCTGAGCGTATAGGCGGTAAGCTTCGAGATGGGTGTCGGCAAGCCGGCAAGAGCCGCGACGCTCGTGCCGCTCCGCTTGGCTTCGAGATCCCAGAAGGCGCAGTCGAGCGCGTTAAGTGCTGCGCCGGGTTTCAACAATCGAGCGAGATCGGTATGTGCCGTGATCGAGTGCGCAGCCACGCTGATTGCGTCCAGCACGCCTTCGACGGTTTCGCCGTAGCGCGCGTAGGGGACAGATTCACCGCGACCCTGGTGCGATCCGTCATGTATGACGACGACGATGACGTGGGCAGCGGTCTTCGATCCGCGCGAGATGGCGAACGTATCCTTGAGCGGCCAGATTTCGCTTCGGGCTTCAATGCGGAATGCGGACATAACTTTGGCCAAAGTCGCTTCGTTGCCCGACGCCGGATGCCCGTGCCGATCGCGAGGTTAGCGGATGCGTCCTGCCGCGTGGGCGAGGAACAAATAGACGCGCCCGGTGTCCGAGACCAGATGGTTCTGGGCTGTTCGGCCGGAAGGATCGCGTACTTCGGCATCCTTGATGATGCGCTCGAAGTCGGAGAGATAGCGGAAGATCGATTGCTCGAGATCGCTGTCCATCCTTACGCGGCTTGAAATCTGGTCAAACAGCGTGCGGGCTTCGGGCGCGTAGATGCTACGAACCATGACGTTCCGCTGGCCGGCACGGATGCGGGCCCAGATCGCGCCGGCAGTGGCGGGATCAAGAGACCGGGCGATCGTCGCAATGTCGAGACGCGCGGGAGCCGGCTGGGACGGAGGCGCCGGACGCGCCGACTGTGCCTCGTCTTCATGCGAGGCGCGGGCCAGCAGGTCACCCAGCGACCAGCCTTCGCGCGATTCCGGAGAAGCGGCGGCCTTGCCACGGCTTGGCGGCGTCTCGCGCGGCATGAGAGCAGACGTGAGAGGCGTCGGCGCGCGAGTGCTTGTCGCGATCTCGGGCCGGGTGACGTCGCGCGGCGCGTTCGCCCGCTGCGAAATCTGGTTCAACTGTTCGATGGCGCGGAGCTGATCCTGCAATGCGCGCCGCATCGACTCGGCTGTCTCTCGTGTCGAGTTCGGCAGGCGTGCCGCTTCCTCACGGATGCGCGCTTGCTCGCGCGCCAGGGTGGCGGCGGCTTCGGCTGCCCGTTCGCGCGTTTCGTCGGAGGCTGTCGCGAGACGCGACGATAGCTCATCAAACTCACGCGAGAGATCCCCGGAGACGCTATGGAAGCGGGACCGCAAATCCGCGAGAGCGCGATTGCTTTCCGCTTCCGTCTCGTTTTTGACGCGCTCGAGTTCGGCCATCAGCACACGAGAGCGGCTCGCGGCACCGTCGCGGAGCTCTTCGGCAATCGCGCGTGCCTTGCCCTCGATATTCGAGAACGAGTCTTCGAGATTGTCGGAATAGCCGGCCAGCGTACGCCCGAATTCATCGGCCTTGCCGGAGAAGCGGTCGAGCGTATTGGCAAGTTCCGCATGACGGGATTGCAGGGTTGACTCGATGCGCAGGTTTGCTGTGTCGAGCACATTGGCGGCTTTGAGAATTTGCTCGCCGTGGCTTTCGAAGCGATCGGTGACGCCGTGGATCTGAGAGAACAGATTTTCGGCGACATCCTGCAGGGCGCCTGACTGCTTCGCGAGACCGTCGATCGCCTTCATCGTCTGGCGCGTGATGTTCTCGCTCGTGCGGCGCACTGCGCTGATGCCGTTCATGACGGAATCGTCGAGATCGGCCGCCTGCTGCGTAATCGTCTCGCGGAATGACCGGGCGTGCATCTCAAGAGCGTTGCTGAGGAGCGACGCCTTTTCGCTCACGGCGCTGTCGATCGCGGTCGTCGAGCGCATGATCTGATCGTCGAACAGCTCAAGCCGCTTGTGGAAGGCTTCGTCGAGCGACTTGGTGCGTTCGACCAGCTGGATATCGAGAGCCTGGGCGCGGTTCGAAAGCGTCGTATCGAGAGCGAGTGCGTATTCTTCGAACACCGTCTGCAGGTTCTCGGTGCGATTGCCGAGCGTGGTGTCGAGCGTCTGCATGTAGCCGTCGAAGGTCACCCGCATCTGCTCGGTGCGGGCGCCCAGCGCCGTGGCGAACGCCGAGGTATAATCCTCGAGCACCGTCTGCAATTGCGTTGCACGGGTGCCAACCGTGTCCTGGAAGCGGCCGGTCGCGGTCGCGAGAGAGCCTTCAAGGTTCGTCAGGTTGGCGCCCGCGTCGGTAATGATCTGGGACAGATTGAGCTGCTGGGTCGAGAGCTTCTCGATCAGCATCGGAATCTCGGTGCCGAGCGTTTTGAGCGTGTCGGTGACGTTCGACGAGGTATCGACGAGGGCATGGCGCTCGCCGCTCAGCTCCTTGATGAGGTCGCGGATGCGCTGCTCGTTTTGCTCATAAGAACGTTCAAGCTCGGCGATTTGATTATGAACGAGCGCTTCGAGTTCGCCTGCGCGCCCGAGCGCGCGCGAGACGGCGTCGTTCATGAACGAGACCTGGCGACGAACCGCCTGACCGAGGCTGGCGATCGATTGCTCCGCCGTGCGGTCTGGCTCGGCGAGGCGGATTGCGACC
>DATLJG010000049.1:0-6729 GCA_035538995.1 Hyphomicrobium sp.
TCCCGCCTGGGTGTTGGGCTGCAACCGTTTCCGTCTGAGTGCTCATTTGAAATCCAGCATCTCGCCCGTCGTGTGGCGTGAAAGAATAATTGTCCCGTAGCCGAGCCGAATATGACGTGCTTGGCCGCCGCCGGCGATACAGCGCTGACTTTTGCACTGCGTCGCCGTCCAGCAAATGCGCTTCAACCAATTTGATTCAATGAATCTATCGTCGCAATTTTGAAATAGTCAGCGCTAAGATTAAAGCCCGGTAGGCAGGTGTCCATCAATGGGACGCCAGGATGAACATCGAGGCCGTCCGGGATGGCGTTCTCACACGCTCAGCAGAAGGTGTTCTCGTTCCCAAGGGCTGATGACGCGCATGAACTCCTCAAATTCGCTCCGCTTCAGCGCCAGATAGACGTGGCAGAAGCGCTGGCCCAGCACCTCATGCAGCGGCGTGCTTTCCTCAAAATCCGTTAGCGCCTCGAGCAGGCCGCGCGGCAGTTGGTGGGCATTGCGATAAGCGTTTCCGACGACCGCGGCGCGTGGCTCGATAGCCTCCTTCATGCCGAGATAGCCGCAGGCGAGGCTTGCGGCGAGCGCCAGGTAGGGATTGGAGTCGGCACCTGCGAGACGGTTCTCGACGCGACGGGCGCTTTCGGCGGAAATCGGAACGCGCAGACCGGCGGAGCGATTGTCATAGCCCCATTCGACATTGATCGGCGCGGCGCCGTTCGGAACGAGACGGCGATAGGAATTGACGTAAGGCGCGATGAGGCACATCGCCGACGGCAGATAGGTCTGCTGCCCACCTAGAAAACTGAAAAAGAGTTTGCTCGGTTCGCCGTTGTTGAGTGTGAAGATGTTCTTGCCGGTCTTGATGTCGACGATGCTCTGATGCACGTGCATGGCGCTGCCGGGCTCGTTGGCAAGCGGCTTGGCCATGAACGTCGCGTAGCAATTATGCGTGAAGGCTGCTTCGCGTATCGTGCGCTTGAAGAGAAACACCTGATCGGCAAGATCGACGGGATCTCCGTGCAGCAGGTTGATTTCGAGCTGCGCCGCGCCGCCTTCCTGAATGATCGTGTCGATTTTCAAGTATTGGCGTTCGGCGAATTCGTAGATGTCATCGACGATTTTGTCATACTCGTCGACGGCGCCGAGGCTGTAGGCTTGCCGCGCCGCGCCGGGGCGGCCGGAGCGGCCGGTCGGCGGCTCAAGGGGATAATCGGGATCGGGGTTGGTTTTCGTCAGATAAAATTCGAGCTCGGGCGCAACGACGGGACGCCATCCCTCTTTTTCATAGAGGGCGACGACACGCTTCAAGACGTTGCGCGGGGCAATCTCGACGGGCTCGCCATTTTGCCAAAGCGCATCATGGATGACTTGGGCGGTGGGACTCGATGCCCACGGCGCCGGCCGGATGGTCGTCAGATCCGGGACCATCATCAAATCGCTTTCGGCGTAGAGCCGCTGACCGTCTTCCTCGAAGCCGACGTAATCGCCGGTGATCGTCTGATAAAAGATGGAGATCGGAAGATGCACTGAGTCGAGCTTGACGAATTTCTCGGCCGGCATCGTCTTGCCGCGTGCGACCCCGGCGATATCGGGCACGGCGCAATCGATTTCCTCGATGCGATGTTGCCTCAGCCAATGGCGCAATGTTTCCGGCGTCGAACCGAATCCGAATTCGCCGTCCTCGCTGGGGATCACTCCGAGTGGGGCAGTCATGATGGCACCTGAATGTTCTTTTGCAGTCCGGCGGACGTCAGTTCAGTACGAGGTATTACCGAGCGGTGCGTCGCAGGGCGTTGCCTCCGACGAACGGACATCCGTTGGTCTTAGAGAATAGGACGTCCGGCGGCCGCAACCGAGCCCGCGGGGTTAATTTCCATAGTCATCATAAATGCGGTCCGTTCTCAAGGCGAGCCGGTTGGCGTCCATCGGTCAAAGGTCGGGGGTATGCATGTCATTCGGGCGTACAGCGCCCAATCGCGCATCGTCATGAATTTGGAATGGGCAAACCCATGGGGGGACGACCATTTTCGTTCAGGATGTTGTTGTACTCCGTATTTTACCTGCGCAGAATGGCGACCTCAGTACGGCCGTGTGACGCGGCAGTTCCCGTAAGCGTTCGCCTTGACGGGGCCGGCTCGACGCAGGGTCTAAGGACATAAGCCGTGGAGACGTTGGATGTTGATGTTCGGGAAATCGGCACGCAATCTCACATGTTCTTTTTCGTTGGCGATGCTCGCGTCCGTCGCGGCGGTCGCTTTTGCCGGGGGGCCTGCAGAGGCCGCCGATAAAGTCGTCAAGGTCTATAATTGGTCGGATTACATCGACCCCTCCATCCTCACCGACTTTACGAAGGAAACCGGGATCAAGGTTGTCTACGACGTCTTCGACAGCAATGAGGTTCTCGAGACAAAGCTGCTGGCCGGGCATACGGGTTACGACATTGTCGTGCCGACGGCGACGTTCCTTTCGCGGCAGATCAAGGCTGGTGTCTTCCAGAAACTCGATAAATCCAAGATTCCGAACCTCAAGAACGCCTGGCCGGAGGTTTATGACCGGGTCGCGGCGTACGATCCAGGCAACGACTATGCGGTCAACTGGATGTGGGGCACCACGGGCGTCGGCTATAACGAAGCCAAGATCAAGGAGCGCATGCCGGACGCACCGGTCAATTCGCTGGACATGATCTTCAAGCCGGAGATCGCCGCGAAGTTCAAGGACTGCGGAATTTATGTTCTCGACTCCCCGGAAGACATTCTGCCGGTGGCGCTGAACTACCTGGGTCTCGATCCGAACACCACGAATCCGGAAGACTTCAAGAAAGCGGAGGATCTGATCATGAAGATCCGGCCGTACATCAAGAAGTTCCATTCATCCGAGTACATCAACGCCTTGGCGAACGGCGACGCTTGCATGGCGCTCGGCTGGTCGGGCGACATCCTGCAGGCGGCGGCGCGCGCAAGGGATGCAAAGAACGGTCAGATCATCGAATATCACATCCCCAAGGAAGGGACGCAGATGTGGTTCGATATGATGGCCATTCCGGCGGATGCGAAGGATGTCGAGGAAGCCCATATTCTGCTCAACTATCTCAACCGTCCAGAAGTGATGGCGAAGGCTTCGAATTTTGTCGAGTATGCGAACGGTAATCTTGCTTCGCAGAAATTCATCGATGAGCCGGTCATAAAAAATCCGGCGGTCTATCCCGATCCCGAAACGATGAAGAAGCTCTTCGTGAAGACGTCGTGGGACAACAAAACCCAGCGGACCGTCACCCGCATGTGGACGAAGATTACGACAGGCCAATAAGCAAGCGCCGCGCCGGGGACCTCTCCGGCGCGGTTTCGTTTTCCGATCTGCCGTCCTTGTGGCAGAGCGCAACACCAGTTTCGGGGACATCGATCATGGCTGTTTTGGCCGCGGGCGGAAGTCAGGCCACCGCCTCACAGCAACGCGCGGGGCCGCGAACGGCGGCGCCGCAATCGGGGTTCGCTCCGTGGAAAGATCCCGCTTTGCAGCCGATCGTGCGCTTCGAAAACGTCACGAAGCGTTTCGACAATTTCACCGCCGTCAACGACGTCACGCTCGATATTTACGAGCGTGAATTTTTTGCGCTTCTCGGTCCATCGGGCTGCGGGAAGAGCACGCTTTTGCGTATGCTGGCGGGTTTCGAGCAGCCGACGGAAGGGCGGATGATCGTCGGAGGACAGGACATCACGGCGCTGGCGCCCTATGAGCGGCCGGTGAACATGATGTTTCAATCCTATGCGCTTTTTCCGCATATGACAGTCGAGAGGAATATCGGTTTCGGCCTCCGCCAGGAGGGGATGGCGAAAGACAAAATTGCCGAGCGCGTGGATGAAGCATTGGCCATGCTCGAGCTGAAGCCGTTTGCGAAGCGCAAGCCGAACCAGCTTTCCGGCGGACAACAACAGCGTGTCGCTCTGGCGCGGGCCATCGCGAAGAAACCGCGCATCGTTTTGCTCGATGAGCCGCTCGGAGCGCTCGACAAGAAACTTCGCCAGCAGGCTCAGTTCGAGCTGATGCGCATCCAGGAGACGACCGGCACGACTTTCATCATCGTAACGCACGATCAGGAAGAGGCGATGACGGTCGCCAGCCGTATCGCGGTGATGGAGAAGGGCGTGCTCGTCCAGGTGGCGACGCCGGGTGACATCTACGAAAATCCGAGGACGCGCTACATCGCCGGTTTCATCGGCGAGGTGAATGTCTTCGAAGGGACCGTCAGTTCGATCGCCGACGGCGTCATTCAGATCGAGGGGAAAGGCGGCACGCAGTTTACGGCGAAGAGCAGCGAGCCCGTATCGGTCGGGCAGCAGGTTTGGCTGGCGCTGCGGCCGGAGAAAATCCGCATTTCTCATGTGCGGCCGGAAAACACGGTCAACGCCATTGCGGGCAAGGTCGAGGACATCGGCTACCTGGGTTCGATTTCGCACTATCACGTGAGGACGGCGGCAGGCGATCGTGTCACCGCGCTGCGTGCGAACTCCGCGCATGCCGTCGAGCGAACGATCAATTGGGACGAAGACGTGTGGTTGGATTGGCCGCAAGAGGCCGGTGTGGTGCTGATGGGCTGAGGGGGAAACATGAGCAGCAGCACCACGAGCTACCGTCGCTGGTACGTGATCGGGCCTCCGTACGTGTGGCTGCTGGTCTTCTTTCTCGTTCCATTTTTTATCGTCATGAAGCTGTCGCTGTCGGATTCAGCGACCGCGATTCCGCCGTATACGCCGGTATTCAGTTGGTCCACCGGCATTTGGGATTTTCTCAAGCAACTCGATTTCGAGAACTATACGTTCCTTTTCAGTGACTCCCTTTACATCAACGCCTACCTTTCCAGTCTCAAGATCGCATTCATCTCGACGTTGCTGACGCTGTTCGTTGCCTATCCGATGGCGTACGGGATGGCGCGTGCGCCGAGGGCGTGGCAGCCGACGCTCATGATGCTCGTCATTCTGCCGTTCTGGACGTCATTCCTGATCCGCATTTATGCGTGGATCGCGATCCTGAAGCCGGAAGGTTTTCTGAACCTCTTTCTGATGAAGCTCGGCATCATCTCCGAACCCCTGCAGATCATGAATACGACGACCGCCGTCTATATCGGCATCGTCTATTCGTATCTGCCGTTCATGATCCTGCCGCTCTATGCAAGCCTTGAGAAGATCAACCCGTCGTTGCTGGAAGCGGCGCAGGATCTCGGGTCGCGGCCCTGGCGCTCATTCTGGCAAATTACGTTTCCGCTGTCGTTGCCGGGTGTGCTCGCGGGCTGTTTTCTAGTTTTCATTCCGGCGGTCGGCGAGTTCGTTATTCCTGATCTTCTTGGCGGCTCCGATACGCTGATGATCGGCAAGACGCTGTGGACCGAGTTCTTCAACAATCGCGATTGGCCATTGGCGTCGGCCGTTGCCGTGCTGCTCTTGTTCGTGCTGATCATTCCGATCGTGCTGTTCCAGCGGCAGCAGGAAAAGGCTATGGAGGCGGGCCGATGAAGGGACAGTTTTCGTGGTTCAACGCCACGTCGATCACATTCGGCTTCGCGTTCCTTTACATCCCGATCCTGCTGCTGGTGATCTTCAGTTTCAACGAGTCGAAGCTCGTCACGGTGTGGGCCGGATGGTCGACCAAGTGGTACGCATCGCTATTGCAAAACCAGGGTCTGAAAGACGCCGCTTGGGTGACGATCCGCGTGGCGCTGATGTCGGCGACCATCGCGACGATCCTTGGGACATTGGGTGCAATTGCCCTGGTGCGCATGGGGCGCTTCAGAGGGCGCACCCTTTTCTCGGGCATGATCTTCGCTCCGCTGGTCATGCCGGACGTCATCACCGGCCTGTCGCTACTGCTGGTCTTCGTGGCGCTCAATATCGATCGTGGACTTGGAACGATCACGCTGGCGCACATCACGTTCACAATGTGCTACGCCGCCGTCGTCGTTCAGGCACGGTTGCAGGACTTCGACAAATCGATCGAAGAGGCGGCGATGGATCTCGGCGCGACACCGGTCAGCACTTTCTTTCAGGTAACGCTGCCGATCATTGCGCCATCCGTCATCTCGGCGTGGCTGTTAGCCTTCACGCTGTCGCTCGACGACCTCGTGATCGCCAGCTTCACGACCGGGCCAGGCGCAACGACACTGCCGATGAAGATCTACAGCCAAGTACGCCTCGGCGTGACGCCGGAGATCAACGCGATTTCTACGATTTTGATCGGTATCGTCACAGCCGGCGTGCTCGTGGCCGCGTTCTTTACGCGACAGCAGACACTGAAGCGCGAACGCGAACGCCGCATTGCCTTCGGCGCGGCGGATTAGTCTGAGTGGTCCAGGGCGATGCGAGATTTGTGCTTCGCGTCGAAGCACGGTAAGCGTGCGATCGTGACAGTTCAGGACGACATTCTCTCCTATTACACGGCGACCGCGAACGAGCGGACGCGCTATCCGGCGCTCGAGGGCACGGTCAAGGCCGACGTGTGCGTCGTTGGCGGCGGTTTCTCCGGCGTTGCGACGGCGCTGACGATGGCCGAGCGCGGCCGTTCGGTTGTGCTGCTCGAAGCGCATCGTATCGGCTGGGGCGCTTCGGGGCGCAACGGCGGCCAGATGATCGGCGGCATCAGCGGCGAAGCGACCATCGAACGGCAACTCGGCAAGGCGGGCGCCAAGCTCGTCCGCGACATTCGCTATCGCGGGCATGAGATCATCGAGGAACGCATCGC
>DATLJG010000050.1:0-8521 GCA_035538995.1 Hyphomicrobium sp.
GCACCGCGCGCAAGCATGCGTTGACGAATTGTAAACCTTCCGAAATGTAGAGTTGCTGCCGCACACGACTGAGCCGGGCGGGAAAACGTCTCAACCACAATTCGGATTCGAAAACTGGATCGGGCATGTCCACTTGCCGGATCCAGAGTGGTGCTGGCGTGTGTCCCGCAGCGACGCGAGCACCATGCGGCGAGGCGCGCAAATGCGCCTTGCTTGCGGCGGATAATTTCGCGGAGATGCTCGTCGCACCAATCATCAGCATACGAAAAACCAAATTCTGCGCTAGGCTACGACCAAGATCGATGATGCCAGCATGAGATTGACGCAGAATGCAGCTTCACCGCCAGACATCGCCAAACTTCGCGACAAACGATCTCCTGCGTGGCCGACCTGCATATCATGCTAGGCCCAAGTTGCTTCTCCAATCGATTTTGGTTTCAGCGTTCGCGATCTTCAGTGCAGGCGCTCTATTCGCCGCCGACAATGACGCGAACAAGGGTCACGGCATTACATCTTATCGCGCCAAGTTGGCCGAGTATGTTCGAGCCCGCGATGCCTACGACGAGATCGCCACTCCCTACTGGACCTCGCTCGGAAAAAAGCGATCGAAACGGCTGGCGAAACTCGCCCACGGAGTTCCGCTAAAACTCAATGACTATGTGTTGCAGCAGCCGCCCCAATACTCAGGCCCGCCAGAGCCGCAGAACCCGCAAGCACCATCATCCGAACGCCAACCTATTCCGGTGGTGGCGGACTTTTTGAGATACGCGAAAGCCGAATTTGACTTCGTTCCCGAGAGGCCCGCAAAGCAAGCCGACTATCAGCGCGCTTACGTTCAAGCGGCGTTGGCTGCAGGCCTGACGGCGGAGCAATGCGTCAGGATCTATGCGTTCGAATCCGGCGGCAATGGCGGCTACGATGTGCAAGCAGGTTTAGAATACGATACGCCCGGCCTTCATGCGATCAGCACGGCGCTTGGTTACAATCAGCTCCTCAACACCAACAGCGTCGAGATGCTCGCTGAAGCCGGTGAGGAATTCGTTCATTCGCTGCGCAAGAAGATCAAAGACGCCCACGGCCCGCGCCAGGACGTGCTGAAGCAAAAACTCGCCATCTTGAAAGAAATGATTGCCTTCAGCCGCACGGTTCCCGACCGTTGGAGCGCGCACGTACGCTTGGGCAATACGCCGAAGGGCTTGGGGATTCACGCGCTCAATCTTGACGTCGATATCGGCCCCTTGCTGCAAGTGCGCAAACTGTTGACCTCGGTCGAATACGCGAAAACCCACGGCTATCAGAAGACGTTGTCTGCCGCCGAACTCGAAATGATGAATTTGACCGGCGACGGCAACGGCTTCGACATGGTCATGATGCCGGACGATTTGCGCCAGAAAGTGCCGACGTCGAATTTCTTTCAGCGCGGCGGCTATGAGCGCAATCCGGTCGCGCGCCTGAACAACACCGTCGCCAAGCTCTTCGCCGCAACGAATGACAAGATGACTTCGGAAGCCCAGCTGCAGGGAGCGAAAGATTTGAGCGCCGTCTTCAATGAGGCGCGACGGGAATCTGATTGACGACCTATGTGCTAGAATACCGACCGTCGAATCATCTGCGGGGAAGGACCAGAGATGAACGTTCGGTTGGCCATCGTTGCGGCGGTCTTGATGCTGTTTGCTGCAAGCACTGGAACGGCGCAAGCCAGTACCGTTCGCGCAGACGTTCTTTCACGCGCCGCCATGACGCAATCTACACAAGTCACACCCGTCGCCTGGGGGCGCCTTCAATGCCGGTGGATACGCGGCCGCCGCATATGCCACCGCTAGTTGCCTAACGACTCCGGCGTACCGCAAGCAGCTTCAAAACGTAATGGGCCGCCATGACCGAGAAGCGCATCATTGCAGTCGGCCACGCGGCCCTCGATTACGTCTACCAGATTAAGAAGTTTCCGGCCGCGCCGACAAAACTTCGCGCGACGGAACATATCGCCAGCGGCGGAGGCATGGCGGCGAATGCCGCCGCCACGATCGCAAAACTCGGCGGCAAGGTCTCGTTATGGAGCCGGATCGGCGACGACGACGCCGGCGCCATTATCCGTCAGCAGCTTCGCCGCGTCGGTGTCGATACGAAACACGTCCGTGCCTTCGGGACGACCCGCTCGCCGACAGCCGCCGTCATCGTCGATGAGCGCGGCGAACGCCTGATCGTCAGCGAAGACGACCACAATCTTCCTTTGGAAGAGGATTGGCTGCCGGTTTCCGATGTCGAAACAGCAGCCGCGATCTTCAGCGATCTCACGTGGCTCGAAGGAACCCTTACCGCGTTTCAGGCCGCGCGGGCTCACGGCATCCCGACCGTACTCGACATCGATCTCGGAAGCGGAATGCTCCTCCAGAAGGTCATCGGCTTGACCGATTATGCGATCTTCTCCGCTCCGGCTTTTCGCTCCTTCGTTCATGGCGAGAGCGACGAGGAACGCCTCGCGCATCTTATCAGCTTGGGCGTTCGCCATGCCGGCGTGACACGCGGCGCCGACGGCTATCATTGGGCCAATAAGGATGGCGAGACGGGCCAGCAGCCCGCATTCAAAGTGAAGACCGTCGACGGTACGGGCGCCGGAGACGCTTTCCACGGGGCGTTCACTTGGGCACTTGCGGCGGGCTGCGATGAAACCGAATGCGCGCGGCTTGCTTCCGCGGTGGCAGCCATGAGCTGCCGCAAACTCGGCGCCCGCGCCGGGTTGCCCAAAAAGTCCGAACTCGACGCCTTCCTCAGCGACCCTGCACCTAACGCCGAAGAACCACGGAGCTGACCTGATCGGTTCCGAACACGGCCTCAACCATCTGAGAATTAGAAAGTTTCTCAAAAGTTGCCATGCGTTTGGCGTCCGGCCGTACCGACGACGCTGCCATAACGGATAAACGCGAAAACCGCGCGGTTATGCAACAGCGGACAACGTCGATTTCCTCTTTAGATTTGCCTCCAAATCGGAGACTTTAGATCGCTCGCAACTCGCGTGCGAAGCAAGCGCCGCCAGCAACGGAACGGGTTGGGGAATGTCAGCATTCACAAGTGAGGCCGTGCTCTCAGTCAAGCATTGGACTGACACTCTCTTCAGCTTTACCACAACGAGAAGTCAGAGCCTCCGGTTCGACAGCGGCCAGTTTGTCATGATGGGCCTGGAGATCGAGGGCCGCCCGCTGACGCGCGCCTACAGCGTCGTCAGCGCCGCCTATGATGACTATCTCGAGTTTCTGAGCATCAAGGTGCAGGATGGCGCACTGACGTCACGTCTTCAGCACATCAAGGAAGGCGACGCCATCCTTGTCGGACGTAAACCCACCGGCACGCTCGTCATCGCAAATCTTCGCCCGGGAAAAAATCTTTACCTGTTGGGAACGGGAACCGGCCTTGCTCCTTTCATGAGCATCATTCGCGATCCTGAAACCTACGAACGCTTCGAGAAGGTGGTTCTCGTTCATGGCTGCCGGATCGTATCCGAACTCGCTTACGGCGACCGGATCATGCGCGAACTTCCGACCGACGAATTCATCGGCGACGCCATCCGCGAAAAGCTCGTTTATTTTCCGACCGTAACGCGCGAGCCGTTCCGCAATCGCGGGCGCATCACCGATCTCATGGCGTCGGGAGAACTTTTTTCCGAACTCGGTTTGCCGCACCTGTCGCAAGAGCATGATCGCGTCATGATCTGCGGCAGCCCTGAAATGCTCGGCCAGCTCAAGACCTTTTGTATCGAACGAGGCTTCGAGGAAGGCAACTCCGGCGAGCCCGGAGATTTCGTGATCGAGAAGGCATTCGTCGAAAAGTGAGCTTGCTTACCGCGCCGGCTCTGGCGCGGTACCGCGATTTCTCCCCGGCACGTTCATCGTCCGGTCAAACGCGCAAAACGGCTTGCCGCGTTTGGTTGCTGCCGCGCGAGAATAGCTCGCCGCCTCGTCACGGTCTTTGATAAGCTCCTTCCCTAATCAAAATGAACCATAGTTAGGCCGCGCCGCTGCGTGGAACTCTCCCCGATAGAATGACTTATCGAATGGAGAGTTTTGTCCTATCCTCAAGTCCGGCAACCGCTGCAACGATCGCAGCGCGGTCGCCGGACTGCTTCAATTTTAGAAGGAAATTTCCAGCCGTAACTTTCATTCACAACCAACCGTAGGAGGTCCGCCATGAAGGTCACCAGTGCAATGCATAAGACCGCCGAATGGGTGCCCGCCGAAACCCCGATTGTCGAAGTCGCGAAAAAGATGCGCCAGCTTGACATTGGTTCAATTCCGGTCGGCGACAATGACCGGTTGATTGGCATGGTAACGGACAGAGACATCGCCTGCCGCGCCGTCGCCGACGGACACGATGTCTCGAAACTGACGGCACGCGACGTCATGTCGAAAGGCATCATCTACTGTCGGGATACCGAAGATCTCGACGACGCCATCCGCCTCATGGAAGATAAGAAAATCCGCCGACTTCCGGTCATCAATGACAAGAAGCGCATGGTCGGCATGCTGGCCCTCGGAGACGTCTCTCACGCAGCTTCCCGGGAAATATCGGGCGAAGTCATTACGGCCGTTTCCGCTCATCACGGACGATAGCTCGTTCATCGCTCTCGCTGCAGCACAGAGGGCCTAGTCATGACGTTGCCACCGACAATTGCCCGCACGGTTCAGAAAACCCAGGAATGGCTCAAGGAGCTGAGCGATAACGGAGACCTCTCCGACCCCCAGGAATCCCTCGCGGTCCTGAGGGCCGTGCTTCATCATCTGCGCGACAGACTGACGTTGGAAGAAGCCGTTGATCTCGGAGCGCAACTCCCTGCGCTCATTCGCGGATTCTATTACGAAGGATGGCAACCGCACAAATCGCTGACGCGAATTCGCTCGCGTCAGCAGTTCGTACACGAGGTCGCTGCGCGCGACTTCCCCAACGCCGTACCGTCCGAACGCGCCATCCGGGACGTGTTCGCACTCCTGGCGCATCACTGTGATCCGGGCGAAGTCTCCGATGTCATCGACCAACTTCCGGCCGAATTGAAAGAGCTTTGGCCGAAGAATGCCCAAACATTCCGCTCGCGAATGGCTTGAACAAACCGAAGTGACGAGCGTCTCACATCATAGGCCGAGGAATTGAATGCATGGCAGGCTTGAACTTGAGAACATCGCAGCGCGAATGGAATGATTGGCTCGGCATCTTTCTCGGAATTGCGATTGTGTTGGCGCCGTGGATCGTCGAGGAGGTGTCGAATTCGCCCGCGATCGCCAACGCCGCCATTGCCGGCGTGATCATCATGGTCCTCGCCGAAGCCGATCTCGTGAATTTCCGCCGCTGGATCGAAATTTGCCAATTGGCCGCCGGAATTTGGGTCGCCGTATCCCCGATCATCTTTGGCTATGCCGGAAGCGGCGCTCTTCGCTTCCTGCATGTTCTTGCCGGGCTTGCCGTCGCCGTCCTGAGCATCCTCGAACTGCGACGAAGCAACGACGCCGGGGCAAGAGGTCGATAGGCTGATGCTCTCGTTGCAAGCCGCCAAACGTCCTAGTGTTCAACCGCCAAGATGGGGAGGTTTCCAATGGCACTGCAGCACGCGAGGTCGGGAGAAGCTGTGGATCTCAGCCCGCTCGGAGATGAACTACGGACCGCCAAGACGAAAGCACTGGTGAAATCACAATCTTTCGAGGCGTGCCGGCTCATCGTTCTCGCCGGCAAAGAAATCCCGCCCCACGACGTGCCCGGCAATATCACTTTGCATTGCCTCGAAGGACACGTTCAGCTTGTCCTTGCGGATAGCACGATCGAATTACCGGCAGGCCAATGGATTTACCTTGATGGAGGGGAAAGACACGCGGTCGTCGGCATCCAAGATTCGTCCCTGCTGCTGACGATCCTGTTCGACCGCTAAGAAGCCGCGCGCCACCCGACGCGCGCACTCCCTACGAAACGCTCGCAATGAGCCGGCGGATTTGCTGCTTGACGCGGCTCGGGAGCTGATCGGCCGACAAACCTTCATCCCGCAAAACCTTGCGCCAATGACCAACCGTATCGGCTGTCCCGGCGCGAGCGGCGTCAACGGCGCGATGAAGCGAATCCATGTTCGCATCGAGCAAACTACGGTTTTTAACCGACGACCGGCCGGCGAGCGTCCCGATGGCAAATCCCACCACGCCGACTGCGACAAGCGTGAGGACGGGGTTCTCCTTCAGAATATCCATTCCCTCACGCGCCGAGCGCTCAAGTTTGTCTCCGAGACCGGAGCCGTTCTGGCTCTGACTGGCGTCCGTGTAATTCTGTGAAGTAGTCGTTGGCATGTACATGACCTCAAGATGATGGGGTGGTGGGGGCAGACGACGATGCCCCCGTCGGATCGGATCTGCTGGCGACATACAGACCAGCGGCGGCTGCAAGCAGGATTGGCCAATTCTTCAAGCCGGTGCGCAGGATCGCCGGGATGATGATGGGAGCGGCCGACGACATGACGGCCATGACGGTATCGTCATCGAACATGGATTGTTGCGTCGTCGCCGTTGCGCTCTCCTCCGCCGCAGCGGCTTCCTCCTGCCCGTTTGAATTGTTGTCCTGCGAATACTTTCTCAATCGCACGACGATCGCGACCGCAAAGCCAAGAAGACAGAAGGCAACGGCAACAAGAAGGGTCCCGAGTTCAGGGCCATAAAGCCGGGTCAGATAGAGCGTCAGGCTCGCAGCTCCGAAGCCGAGCGCGACCAGAAAGGGAAGAGTGATGATGATCCGGTTGCCAAGATCACCAAGGGCGGAGTCGACGGTTTGTTCTGCGCGTTTGAATAAGCTCGCAAACATCTGCTGTTCCTGCCGTTAGGCCTTCCAAAGAGCGCCGAGTACAAAGCCCATTGCCACGGCAAGGCCCAACGTCGTCATCGGCTGCTCGGCAACCGACTTATCCAGCGCCTTCGAAAAATTGGTTCCGACTTTCTGAACGTTGGCACGAAGCTCCGCACCCTGTTCTAAAAGGTCGTCGCGCGTGGTTTCGACGTGAGCAGCCGCGCGTCCCGCCGCGTCTGCGGCACGGGCTCCGGCTTCCGCGACACGATCGACAAGATCTTCCGCCCCGCTGCCTGTTCCCCGCTCTTGACGTGCCATGGTCTACCTTCCTGAGAATCGCGTTCTAGAATTGCGTTCTCCGTCAACTCTGGCCCCTCCTGCTTTGTTCCGGCTTTCCGCAGGGGGCGAGGTTTGCGCTCAGCTGGTCTGTGTCAGCGCCGGCCGATACTCAGCACTCGCTTCGGCCTGAACTGGGCTAGAGTCTTGCGATAAACTCCCGATTGTCCCAGTCAGCGCGATCATCAAATCGGTTAATCGAGTGAACGTCTGCGATTTATCGTCCGCCTGCAGACCATCCGAAAGACTGCCGGAGGATTTGGTTAGGTCCAATTTCCAAATCTGCGCGCCGCTGAATTTTTCGGCGGCTCGTCTGGCCAGAAATGCGGAGGTCTTCTCCGCGATCCCGACGATCGTCACAAAAACCACGCGAACGGGCGGCGCCTCACTGTCCTGATCGACGCTCGACAACGCCGTCAGACCGGAAGAACTGAGGATCGCCCGCGCGGCCCCCGGCGCCTTGGCATTGATCGCGCCAATCGCGAAGCGCGCCGCGACGATATCGAATGTTCCACGCACCGGAATGACAAGCACCGGCGCACGCTCGACATCGCTGACGGGGAACGCTTTCGAAGACACCTCCTCGATAGTCTCTTCAAGCTCTTTGATTGCTTCACTATCGAGACGCCCGCGGCGGCGATCGGTGACCGCGAGGCTCAAGGCTGGAAACACCAGCCGGTCCAGTACAGCCTCCGAAGACGAGTCCTCGCTCTCCTCTTCGATCTGATCGACGGCCTCGAAGGAATCGCCGGAAAGCAGGCGATGGTAGAATTCGTGCTGTTCGGAAAGCGGCGGCTCGTCTCCAAGCAGCACCGACACGAATTCAAGATTTGGAATGTATTTTCCGAGAACGACCAGGACGAGCGTCAGCGGCGCCGCCAGAACAAGCCCGAGGGGACCCCAGAGTAAGGTCCAGAAGCTCGCCGCAATAATCATCGCAAAAGGTGAGAGCCCCGCGCGTTTGCCGAGAAAGAAGGGTTCGATAACTTGCCCCATGATCGGCTCGGCGATGACGAAGACTGCGAGGGTCCAGAGCGTTTTCGTCCATCCCGGATCAACCGCCGCCGCCAGCAAAATAGGTGGGATTGCCGCCACATAGGATCCGATGAAGGGCACGAAGCGCATAACGAAGGCGACGACGCCCCACAGCGGAGCGTTCGGAACGCCAATGATGAGCAAGGCGCAACCGACGAAAATACCGAACGATGCGTTGAGGATAACCTGACCGATAAAAAGCGCGGAAAGACGCTCGCCGGCGTCGGACATCGCCGCTGTCGTCTCGGTCATGTTGTCCGTGCCGAAAACGCGGACAACGCGATCCCGCAGATCCTTGTATTGCATCAGCAGGAACAGGGTGAAAAGAAACGTCAGCGCCGCCTGC
>DATLJG010000051.1:0-6549 GCA_035538995.1 Hyphomicrobium sp.
CTGCGGCGCATGCTGAGCGATCTCGTCGGACGTTTCATCGATCCGGTTCTCTATCGCCTGTCGCGAGACTACGTCGGCGATACGGCAGAAACGGTTTCGCTGCTTTGGCCGGATCATCCGGTGGAGCTTGCGCCGCCTTCCG
Organism: Hyphomicrobium sp.; assembly: GCA_035538995.1. GTDB lineage: Bacteria > Pseudomonadota > Alphaproteobacteria > Rhizobiales > Hyphomicrobiaceae > Hyphomicrobium_B. The sequence goes on from DATLJG010000051.1 coordinate 143, forward strand.
CCCTCCCCTCGACGGGGACGGACCGGAGGCGGGTTGGCGACGCTGGTGAGAAATCGAAACAGCTGTCGCTCGATTTTACCCCCGCCCCTAACCCCTCCCCGCAAGCGGGAGCGAAATTAAGTGGGGCGCATCTCCTGCATCGAAAAGAATTAGGTGTTTCGTCGCTCGTGGAGCGCGAATTCGAAGAGGGCCTCATAGGCCACAATAGCGCGGAGGCGGAGCCGGCTTCCCTTTCGCTCGGCAATGTCATTCGCGAGATGGCAAGCGGCACAACAGCGGAGCGCACGGAACGTCTCGGCCGATTGCTCAATCAGTTGGACGCCTCGGGCCGATGGGCGCTTCTGAAGCTACTCGGCGGTGCGCCGCGCGTCGGCGTCTCGGCGCGCCTGGCGCGTACGGCGCTCGCCGAATGCTACGGGCGCGACGTATCCGAAATCGAAGAAATCTGGCACGCGCTCGAACCACCTTATCTCGATCTTTTCGCGTGGCTCGACGGACGCGCGGAGCGTCCCGATCCCGGCAGCAAGCCGGTGTTTCGTCCGGTCATGCTGGCGCATCCGGTCGAGGATGACGACTGGCCGAAGCTCGCGCCTGAGGATTTCGTCGCGGAGTGGAAGTGGGACGGCATTCGTGTGCAGGTCGCGGCGCGCGGCGGTGACGTGCGCATGTTCTCGCGCCAGGGCGACGACATCTCCGGCGCGTTTCCGGAAATCCGCAGCGCCTTTCAGGGCCATGATTGCGTCGTTGACGGCGAATTGCTCATCATGCGCGATGGCTCGATCGCCCCCTTCAATGACTTGCAGCAGCGTCTCAACCGGAAAGCCGTAACGGCGAAGATGATGACCGCATACCCGCCACATGTGCGGCTTTACGATTTGCTGTTCGACGGGCCGGAGGATTTACGCGCGCTGCCGTTCACCGAGCGCCGCGCCAGACTCGAGACGTGGCACGCGCGTCATCATCCTCAGCTGACCGACGTCTCGCCGCTGGTGCCGTTTGAGACATTCGACGAACTCAACGCGCTGTGGTCTTCGGCGCGCGCCGAAGGCATCGAAGGCTTGATGCTGAAACGGCGCGACAGCACGTATCAGGCGGGCCGGATCAAGGGCCAATGGTTCAAGTGGAAGCGCGCGGCTCTCACGCTTGATTGTGTGCTGATGTACGCCCAGCGCGGCTCGGGCAAGCGGTCGTCCTACTATTCCGACTATACGTTCGGGGTCTGGACCGAGGATGCGGACGGCGAGCGCCTGCTCGTGCCGGTCGGCAAAGCCTATTCGGGGTTCACCGACGAAGAGCTTCTGCTGCTCGACCGCTGGGTCCGGGACAATACGACAGATACCTTCGGGCCCGTCCGCGCCGTCGAGCCCGGACTCGTCTTCGAGGTCGCCTTCGATTCCGTGCAGGCCTCGACCCGTCATAAATCGGGCGTCGCAATGCGATTCCCGCGCATTCACCGAATTCGCTGGGACAAACCGGTCGCCGAAGCCGATACGCTCGAAACGGTTCTTCGGTTAATGAGCGGAGCCTCCCAGGCGGTTGGCCGTGATGCTCCGCCTGCCTAGCGCGCAGCTTATCCTCTGCGACAGGTTCGAAACCGAAAATCCTTGTAAATACGGCGCATCTCTAGTACCGACGCGGTTTCCCTTAGTCACGATTTTCGTTACTCCAGATGCGTAAAGTAGCGATAATCGTTACGGGCGCAGATGAGGACTTCACCTTCATGAGCCGCGACCTATGAGCAAAGACAAGCCGCTTGTCGGCATCATCATGGGCAGCCAGTCCGACTGGCCGACGATGAAGCACGCCGCCGATATTTTGACCGAACTGGGTGTCACGTTCGAAACGAAAATCGTTTCCGCGCATCGTACACCTGAACGGCTCTACGCCTTCGCGAAAGGCGCCAAGGCCAGCGGCCTCAAAGTCATCATCGCGGGCGCGGGCGGTGCGGCGCATCTGCCGGGCATGACCGCCTCGATGACCATGCTGCCGGTTCTCGGCGTTCCTGTCGAAAGCAAAGCCCTCAAAGGTCAGGACAGCCTCTATTCGATCGTGCAGATGCCCGCAGGCGTTCCTGTCGGCACACTCGCGATCGGCGAAGCGGGGGCCAAGAATGCCGGATTGCTCGCGGCGCAGATCCTGGCTCTTTCCGACGCGGCAATCGCCAAACGGCTCGACGACTGGCGGCGGCGGCACACCTCCGAGGTTGCCGAGGCTCCGGCGCAAGGATGACACGAAACGCAATGACTGCCCTTCCTCCCGGCTCGACCATCGGCATTCTGGGCGGCGGCCAACTCGGCCGCATGCTGGCGATGGCTGCGGCGCGGCTCGGCTTCAAATCCCACATCTATGCGCCTGAAGCGGACAGTCCGGCCTTCAATGTCGCAACGGCGCACACGATCGCAGCCTACGAAGACGAAGCGCAACTTGCCGCTTTCGCGAAAGCCGTGGACGTCGCAACGTATGAATTCGAGAACATTCCCGTCCGCACCGTCGAATTTCTGGCGCGGCAGATTCCGGTTCGCCCCGGTGCGAAAGCACTCGCGTGCGCGCAGGACCGTCTCAACGAAAAGACGCTGGCGCGCGAACTCGGCGCAATGACTGCCAAATTCGAGGCCATCGATACTCTGGCGCAGCTTGAAGACGTTTTGGCGGGAGGCTTTGGCGTTCCCTCGGTGCTCAAGACCCGCCGCTTCGGTTACGACGGCAAGGGGCAGGCCAAGATCCTCGACGCAAAGGATGCAAGGCAGGCGTGGGCCGCGATGCGCGACGCGCCATCCATTCTCGAATCCTTCGTCGATTTTCGTGCCGAAGTGTCCATCATTGCGGCGCGCGCCGCCGACGGGACATTCGCCGCCTACGACGTGACCGAGAACGAGCACCGCAACCACATTTTGCACCGCTCGGTGGCTCCGGCGCGGATCGCGCCGGACGTCGCCGACGACGCGATCGCCACGGCCCGCAAAATTGCGGAACGTCTCGATTATGTCGGTGTGTTTGCGATCGAGTATTTCGTCGTTTCCGAGAGCGATCGCGATACGCTGTTTGTCAACGAGATGGCGCCGCGTGTGCATAACTCGGGGCACTGGACGATCGACGGCGCCCTGACCTCGCAATTCGAGCAGCATATCCGTGCCGTCGCGGGGTGGCCGCTTGGTTCGACCGAACTCAAAGCGGCCGGGGCCGAAATGATCAACCTGATCGGCAACGATATTCTCAGCTGGCCGGAGATCGCCGCCGAGCCGGGTGCGTTCTTCCATCACTACGGCAAGAAGGACGTCCGTCCGGGCCGCAAGATGGGTCACGTGAACCGGCTGCTGACTGCGGTGCCGGGCTGACGAACCTCATCAACTCGGAAAATGCTCGACGTGCGTCTCGGCGGTCCGGCCGAAATAGAGCACGCGGCGTCCTGAGAACGAGACGATATAACCCGCGCAACCGGCCGCAACGGCTTTCCGGCAAAACCCTCGATAGGTGTAGCCAGGCACCAATTGCTGCGCCTCCCTGATTGCGGTTTGGATCTTCACCGGATCAAAGGACGGCGAAACAAGACGGTCGATCTGGTGTGTGGGAAGTTCGACGCTATCGCCGTCGGGCAGATAGTATGTTGCCGCCCGTCGCCGGAAGTCGACGATGTAGCTCTCGAAGCCTGCGGTCATCAAGGTTCCGACGATCTGCGGAAAGGTTGTTGTGTTGCTTTCGGCTGCTTCGAGGCAAGCTTTGGCAACCGACATCTTGTGATTGTCCACGAGCATTCTCCGTTGAGGTGGTGGTGACGATCAATCAATCGGCAGTGCCGTCATCCGGCGGTGCTCGATCATCCGTTTCAGCAATTGTTCAAGATTGTGCCGCTCGACTTCAGAGAGGCAGTCGAAGAATTCCCGGTCATTCTGATCGGCGAGTGCTGCGAGCTGGGGCACGAGCTTCTTTCCCAGCGCCGTCAAAGCGAGCGTCTGGGCCCGTCCGTCGTTGGGGTTCGCGTGACGAACGATCAGCGATTTGGCGATCAGGCGGTCTACTAACTTCGTGATGGCGCCGCGCGTCATTCCGATCTCATCCGCAAGTCGGCTCGGCGGCGTCGGGTTTCTATCGTAGAGCGCCCGCATCACGACCCACTCGGCAACGGTCACGCCCTTGGCGTCGAGCTTGGCCGCGAAGGCGTGCGAGACGGTGTTCGAAACCGTGCGCAGCCAAAATCCGAGATGGGCCGACAAATCCGAAACGTGCGGTGCGGACGACATGCAATTATCTTTTGTTTCCTAGGAAACTATATAAATAAAGTTTCCTAGTCAATTATATGTCGGCGACCGGTTGATCGGATTTCTCCTTTTGCGGGGGAGGAGGCGCGCCCCGATTGCCATTCTTCACCGTGTTTGATACAAGGCGGCAAGAAATCAGCGCGGGCTCTGGCGGCAATGGCTCCGGAGCCGGTGTTTTTGTGCATTCAGACAACCGAAATCTACAGAGGATACAACCGCTTGCAGGTTCTCGTTCGCGACAACAATGTCGATCAGGCTCTCAAGGCGCTTAAGAAGAAATTGCAGCGTGAGGGCGTCTTCCGGGAGATGAAGCTCCGCGGACATTTCGAGAAACCATCGGAAAAGAGAGCGCGCGAAAAGGCTGAAGCCGTCCGCCGCGCTCGCAAGCTGGCCCGCAAGAAGTTGCAGCGTGAAGGTCTCCTGCCGAGCAAGCCGGCCGCAGCGCGTGGCGCTGGCAAGGGCGGTCCGGGCGCACGAGGCGGTGCTGGCGCTGGTGGTGCCGGTGGCGGCTTCCGCAGTGGCGGCCAGGGCGGCGCGGGCAGCGGCGGCAGCAGCTTCTAAGCTCTGCGCGGCTTTTCAACCGACATTCAAGGCCCGCGGATTCGCGGGCCTTTTTTGCATCTTCAATTTGATTTGCCTGGTTCGGCGGCACGCAGCCGGTCGATCCACCGGTCAATGATTTCGAACGTGCGGTCATCATGGACGGCATGTCCCCCACCCGGGATCGTCACGATCGCTTTCGGCTCGTTGGCTGCCGCGAACAGGCGGCGTCCCATTTCAACCGGGATGATGTCGTCAGCCTCGCCATGCACGACGAGCAGCGGCGCGTGCACATTCCGGATATGGAGGATCGAATCGTAGCGATCCTTGAGCAGCAGATTGACGGGCAGCCAAGGGTAGAGACGCGCGGCGAGTTCAGCGACCGAGGTATAGGGGCTATCCAAGATGATGCCCGCAACGGGCTTCTCGGCGGCGACTTGGATGGCGACGCCGGTGCCGAGCGACTCTCCATAGAGGATAATATCCTGCGGGCGCACACCTTCCTTGAGTAAGGCCTCGTATGCGAGTTTGGCGTCGGCGACGTTCGCTGCTTCCGACGGCTCGCCCGTCGAACCGCTATAACCGCGATACGACATCATGAACACGCCGAGTCCTTGATCGAGAAAGTGGCGGAAGCTCACGTTTCTGTATTCGAGCGCGCCGCCATTGCCGTGGAAATAGAGCAACGTCGGCTGGCCCGGCTTCGCTTTGCCGTACCAGGAGACGAGCTTTTCGCCGTCGGGCGTCGAGATGATCCGTTCGGAGACGTCCGGAAGTCCGACAGATCGCGGTGGCGTGCGCGCCGGTTCGGGAAAATAAATGAATCGCCGTTGCGCGACATACATCACGGTGACAGCCGCCAGATACAGGGCGACGACGGCGATGAGCACGGCCTTGAGCAAGATTGAGCCTCGGAGCTGAGAGGGGCGGCGCGGGATGGCGTCAACAGCCTAGCATTCAGCGCGAGACCTACCGCACCAAATATCCGATCCGGTTGCCGTCACGCTCGCGGATGGCTTCGAGGGCGGCGAAAATATCGACGCCATGCATCGGCACGCCGGTTTCGACGACCACTTGCTGATTGAGGTGTTGCAGTTCGTGATAAATCGGCTCGGCCGTTTTGTGCAGCATCGCGACGACTGCGACGGTTTTCCTCGGCATGTTGGCCGGGACTCGCGGAAATACCGAGGACAGCACCTGTTTGGCATGATCCGAGAAATGCGCGGAAAAGCGTCCGAGAAGCGAGACGAGCTTGATAGCGGACGTTTCTTCGAAGCGATAGTTGTAGCGCTCCATCCACTCGAACAGCTTGTCCATCGTGAAGTCTTGCAGGCGAATGTTCGCCGTTTCGCGGTAGTCCTGCCATTCGGCGACGAGATCGAAACTCGATTCCATGTCGATGTCGGCTGGAGCGAACGTCATGTCCGTCGCGACGCCGACACGGTCGAGGAAATCGCGATTGCGACGGACGATCCGCGTCGGGTACGTCGGCATCATAAAGGCGCCGCCGCTTGCCTGCTGAAAGGCCAGGCGGACGAGCTTCGAGCAAAAGAGATTGCGGGTGTCGTCGGCGCGCATCGAAAAATCGTAAAGGATGCGCTTGCCGCCGCG
>DATLJG010000052.1:0-2488 GCA_035538995.1 Hyphomicrobium sp.
CGTGACCTGCAATGAATGGAAGTCCTACGCCGAAGATCTGTTCAACGGAGCCGATACAAATCACGACGACTCGCTCGACGCGACCGAGTGGCCAAATCTCTTGAAGACCGACCGTCTCTTCCAGACGGCGAACCTGGAATACTACGACGCCAACAACGATGCCAAAGTCAGCCGCGCAGAATTCGTCGACAAACCCAATCCGGCGTTCGTGCTGATGGACAAAGCCGGAAGCTGCAAACTCGACGGCACTCAGATCGCCAGTGCGCGCTCCAAGACCGAGTACGACGTGTCAGGTGCCAAAGCCCAGAACAGCGATCCGCGCGATATGAGCGGCCAGCAAGGCAAAGTCGCCAACGGCGGCCTGTAGTTATACGTAGCGCTGGAACAACCGCGACTGGCCAACCATCGTCTTCCCGGCACAGGCGAGATCCGTCCAACCTATGCCGTCATGGCCGGGCTTGACCCGGCCATCCAGGGCAGCGCGACGGCACTTAACTGCCTGTTCGCTTCAACTCATCGAGAGAGAACAAATAGCGCGACGCGCAAAATTCGCACGTAACGACGATCTGCCCGCGCTCATCGCGCATATCGGAGAGCTCGCTCGCGCCAAACGCCAGCAGGACGTTCTCGACTTTGGCCCGGCTGCATCGGCAAAACGGCGACAGCGGTATGACGCGCTCGATCGCGACGTCTTCCTCATGAAAAAGCCGGAGCAATAGCCGCTCGATCGATAAACCGGGATCGAGAAGCTCATGGTCCTCGACGGTCGCCGCCAGCATTTCGACCCGTCGCCAATCTTCCGCTGCTTGATCGTCGCTGTCTCCGCGCTGCGCGGTCAGACTTTGCATCATCAAGCCGCCGCCGCGCCGATGCCATTGCGCCCCTGCGGACTTGCCCTGACGTGAGCCGATAAACTGATCCGCGATCGCCAGGCGGATAAACGTCGGCATGGTTTCTCGCTGCTCGAAATAAGCAGCAGCGGTCGCCGCCAACGGCGCATTCTCGAAGGCCAGAATGCCTTGATAGCGCTCCTCGCCCGGACCGGAATCGAGCGTCAGGGCGAGATGCCCGGAACCGAGCGCGGCGCCTGTCTCGGAACGCAAGGCAAGTGCATCGGTCCCCGCTAATTTAGTCGCGTCGAAACGCGCATACCCGCGTAGCCGGCCCGGTGCCGCGTAGTCGACGGCCAGGATGGAAACGGCGCCATCGGAGCGCGTTTGGAAATTGAGATTTCCGCCGTCGGGGAGAGCCGAACCGCAGAGCGCCGCCAGCGCCACCGCTTCCGACAGGTACCGGCTCGGAATACCAGGCATCGCATGCGGCGTGACGATCGCGTCGAGCGTCTTCCCAAGCCGAACGATGCGGCCGCGAACGTTCGACCGCTGCGTGCGAAACACCACGAGGCTGTCGTCGGCTGGCAGCGTGGACCCTGGTTGCGGTTCATTCGCCATCGACCGGCGCTCCCGCCATCAGCCGCCCAAACACCAGGCGAGAATAGCCTTTTGCGCGTGCAGGCGATTTTCCGCTTCGTCGAAAATGACCGACTGCGGCCCTTCGAGAACGTCCTCGCTGACTTCATGGCCGCGATACGCGGGCAGGCAGTGCATGAAGATGGCGTTCTTGTTGGCCTTGCTCATCAAAGCGGCATCGACGGCGTAAGGCGCCAGAACTTTTTTGCGCTTGTCCGCATCGGATTGGCCCATCGAAACCCACGTGTCGGTCACGACGCAATCAGCACCCTTCACTGCCTCATTCGGATCGGTACCGATTTCGACCTTGCCCTTTTCGCGGCGGACCCATTCGAGCGCCTCGGCCTCCGGATACAACGACTTCGGACAGGCGAGTTTCAACGTGAACCCGAACCGCACGGCGGCGTGCATCCACGACACGGCGACGTTGTTCCCGTCCCCGATCCAGGCGATCGTCCGGCCCTTGATCGGGCCAAGATGCTCTTCGAACGTTTGAATGTCGGCCATCACCTGGCAGGGATGGCTTTTCTCCGTCAGTCCGTTGATGACCGGGATGGTCGCGTGCCGGGCGAGTTCTACGAGCGTTGCGTGGGCGTTGGCGCGGATCATGATGCCATCGGCATAACGCGACAGCACCCGCGCTGTATCGGCGACTGACTCGCCGCGACCAAGCTGCAAATCGGTATGGTTGAGCGTCAGCGCGCCGCCGCCCAACTGTCGCATCCCGATGTCGAACGATACACGGGTCCGCGTCGAAGGCTTCTCGAAAATCAGAACAAGAACTGCGTCTTCGATGCCCTTCGGGCGCAGTTCGGGCGGCACGCGCTTACCGGCGCGCTTCATCGCGTGCGCATTGTCGAGGATCGTCCGCAACGTCGCCGCATCGAGATCGGCGATATCCAGAAAATGCCGGGGAGATTGTTTGGCGGTCATCAAAGTCGGAGCTTTCTCCAGCATCAGCGGGCCTCGCGTGCGACGCGCGACAGCGCGCCAGATAACAACTGTACGCCTTCCGCAAT
>DATLJG010000053.1:0-8098 GCA_035538995.1 Hyphomicrobium sp.
ATGTCATTGCCCCTCACTCCGTCTGCCCCTGCAAGCGCGCCGCATCGCACCCCCGTGTGTCGCAGTTAAGGCCGTCCCCAACGATTTTGCGCCGTTTTAGTAGGCGCGTGCGATTAACACGTACTCCTTCGCCGGTTCTCCGGTGAACAGGCACTTCCCGGCCACATCCCCTTGTGCCAGCGGTGCGTTTCGGATCGTCAGCTTAAGCGCTTTCAGGCGATCGGCGATGGCCTCCAGGCTGTCGCCCTCGGGACGCGACCACGGCACGCGCGCCCACCCCTTGAACGCCCCGCCTTCGTCGTCCGTCTCCGCCGCCGGACCAAAGTAGTCCGCAAGCGCATCGAAGGACGTGATGTGCGTGACGATATTCTCGTCCAGCCGCGCTTTCGCATCGGCATAGAGGCTCGCCTGGATCTCCTTCAACAGGCCCGGCGCCTCGGCGATGAACTCAGCACGCGGCTTGGTCTGCGAAACCACCTTGTCGCCGTCACGCAAGCGGTCGCGGCGCATGAACGTGACGTTGCCGCCGCTCGCATCACGACCGCCGATCTCGACGATGATCGGCGCCCCACGCCGTACCCAGTTCCAGCGCTTCTCGGCCGACTTGATCGGCTTTGCATCGACGAGCGTGCGAATGCCCGCCGCCTTCAACTCCTGTTCAAGTTCTTTGCAGTACGCGATCAGCGCAGCATCTTCCGGCTTGTCGCGCAGCATCGGCACGATGACGATCTGGCGTGGCGCGATCATCGGCGGCAGCCGCAAACCATCGTCGTCGCCGTGCGTCATGATCACGCCGCCGATGAGCCGCGTGGAGACGCCCCAGCTCGTCGTATGGCAGTACGTGAGCTGACCCTGCTGGTTCTGGAATTGAATGTTCTGCGCCTCGGCGAAATGCGTGCCGAGATAATGCGACGTACCGGCTTGCAGCGCCTTGCCGTCCTGCATCATCGCTTCGATCGAATAGGTGTTATCGGCGCCGGGGAAGCGTTCGTTCTCCGGCTTTTCACCGGCGATGACCGGCATCGCCAGAACGTCTTCCGCGAACGAGCGATACACTTCCAGCATCTTCAGCGTTTCAGCCTCGGCGTCGGCGCGATCGGCGTGCGCGGTATGGCCTTCCTGCCAAAGAAACTCAGCCGTTCGCAGGAACAGCCGCGTGCGCATTTCCCAGCGCACCACGTTGGCCCACTGGTTCACGAGCAGCGGCAGATCGCGATAGCTCTTGATCCATCGCTGGAAAGCGTCCCCGATGATGGTTTCCGACGTCGGCCTGACGATCAACGGCTCTTCGAGCTTCGCGTCGGGATCGACCACGAGCTTGCCGCCTTCGTTCTTGAGGCGGTGATGCGTGACGACCGCCATCTCCTTGGCGAAGCCCTCGACGTGCTCCGCTTCCTTGGCGATGAAGCTCATCGGAATGAAGAGAGGGAAATAGCAATTGTCGTGCCCGGTATCCTTGATGCGCTGATCGAGCTCGGCCTGGATGCGTTCCCACACGCCCCAACCCCACGGCTTGATGATCATGCAGCCGCGCACCGGACTGGTTTCCGCCATATCGCCGTCACGGACGATCGCCTGATACCACTCCGGGAAATTCTGTTCGCGAGTGACGGAAAGCGCGCGCTGGCTCATTGCATGACCTCACGCACGGAGCGCGTTGAACGGCACGCTCCCGATCCGCGCGGATAGCGTCGAATGCAGTAAAGTCCCTCGGATAGGCGCATCAATTTCGCTCGTAAAATTTCGCGCGGACGAGCCGCGTCTCGTTATCGGCCGAAATCGCGCCCCATGAGCCTCTTCGTACCGCTGTTGCATCGTTGAACGGCAGCCGCTGCGAAAACGCACAGATGGCGGGATCGGATCAGCGCGCAATAGCCGGTAATGCCCGAGCTGACAATGCTAGCCCGCCTCGAATGTCCCTTCGCGAACAAGAATCTCGCGGACTGTCCCGGTTTTGCGGCGGAGTCTGGGGATTTGGACCCCAGCTTACCAATTGGCAATAACCGTATAAACCACTGCGAAAGCCGCCATCGTTGCCAGCGTGTTGACGCAGAACACCCTGAGGATGTTGATCTTGTGCGGCGCGCTTTCAGGCGTACCGGGAACCACGTCGCCCGCCTCGTCTTGCGTGTGCGCGAAAAACGGCAGCACCGCAAACAGCGTGATGAACCACATGCAAAAGAATGTCGCGAGGGCAACGGATGTTCGCATCGTCTGTTTCCTTTCGCCTTCGCGAGCGACGATCGGCTGCGCGAATGATTACACCTGCTCCAGCTCCACGAGTGTACCGCAGAAATCTTTTGGATGCAGGAACAGAACCGGCTTTCCATGCGCGCCGGTCTTGGGATTGCCGTCACCGAGAACGCGGGCGCCCTGGGACTTCAACTGATCCCGCGCGGCAATAATATCGTCAACCTCATAGCACACATGATGGATGCCGCCATCCGGCGCTTTTTCGAGGAACTTCGCAATCGGCGAATTTTCGCCGAGCGGCTCCAGCAGCTCGATCTTCGTATTCGGCAGCTCGATGAAGATGACGGTCACCCCATGCTCCGGTTGCGCGAGCGGCGCGCCGACCTTGGCGCCAAGGGCGTTCTTGTAAACCGATGCAGCCTTGTCGAGGTCTTTGACCGCGATCGCGACATGGTTCAAACGTCCAATCATTCGACAATCTCCAGCGTAGTCTTGATTTTTAGCCTGCCGTCTCCGGCGTCAGCCCCGTGCTTCCACCACGGACAGTAGCACTTTGACAACCGGCTTCTTGCCCCAGGCTTCGTTAATGGCAGCCCGCACCGCCCTCTGCACGGCTTCCTGAACCATTCCGGCATCGCTGCGCCGCTTCTGCGGAATGGATCGCAATGTCCCGTCGATGGCATCGAACACCACGTCGCGCATCGACTCTCCATCGCGGTCCGCCGCCGGAATGCCTTCGAGAACGAGGCCCGGCTCGCCGAGCACTTCGCCACGGCGCGACAGCACCATCGAAACGACCGCGATACCCACGAACGATAATTTACGCCGCGCCTTGATCGGACCTTCCGCATCCGGAACGATCAGATTGCCGTCGCGGTAAAGACGCCCGACCGGGGCTTCATCGACGACCGACGCAGGCTCCGGCCACAACTTCAAGATCTCGCCGTCGACGAGCGTGAACGTGTCCTTGACGCCGCACGCGCGCGCCAGCTTGGCGTGCTCTTGCAGATGCCGCGACTCTCCGTGCATCGGCACCGAAATTTTCGGACGCAGCCACGCATACATGTCTTTCAGTTCGTCGCGGCGCGGATGCCCCGTGACGTGAACCAAGGCCTCGGCATCCGTTATGATGTCGACCCCGAGACGCGCGAAAGCGTTCTGCACCCGCCCGACCGCTTTTTCGTTTCCCGGAATTGTGCGCGAGGAAAAGATGATCGTATCGCCCTTGTCGAGCGAGATATCGGGATGCTGGTCCTCGGCGATGCGCGCGACTGCCGCCCGCGTTTCGCCCTGGCTGCCGGTGCATAGAACGACGACCTTGTTGCGGGAGAGGTCGCCAAATCGCTGCTGATCGAGATAGCTGAAGTTCTCGGGCAAATAGCCCGTCTCGATGGCCACTTCGATGATGCGGTGAAGCGCGCGGCCGGCAACGACCAACGTCCGCCCCGCCTTGCGCGCCGCTTCGGCAACCGAGATCACGCGCGCGACGTTAGAGGCGAACAGCGTGACGGCGACACAGCGCGGCGCATCGGCAATGAGTTTTTCGAGTGTCTTCGCGACGTCGGCTTCCGAAGCCGAACGTCCTTCGCGCATGGCATTGGTTGAATCGCAGACGATGGCATGCACGCCTTCATCGCCCAGCGACCGGAGCTTGGCTGCGTCATGCGGCTTGCCTGCCACCGGCGTCTCATCGAACTTCCAGTCGCCGGTGTGAAACACGAGCCCCGCCGGAGTGCGGATCGCAATACCGTTCGGCTCCGGGATCGAATGCGTCAAGCCGACGAACTCGACGTCGAAGACGCCGGCCGTAAAACGTCCGCCAAGTGGGATCGTGCGGATCGGCAGCGTAGCCCCCGCCTCGCCCGATTTCGTCTTGAGCATTCCCGCCGTAAACGGCGTCGCGTAGATCGGACAATCGAGCGACGGCCAGAGATCGAGCACCGCGCCGATATGGTCTTCATGCGCGTGCGTCAGGACCAGACCCGCCAGATTCTTCCGGTCGGCAACGATGTAGCGCAGGTCGGGCAGAACGACGTCCGCGCCGGGTTCCGTTTCGTGCGGGAAGGTGATGCCGAGATCGACCATCAGCCAGGATCGCGCATTCGGCGGACCAAAACCGTAGAGATAGGCGTTCATGCCGATCTCACCGAGACCGCCGAGCGCCATGAAGACAAGCTCGTCGACTTTACCGCGTTGTGATGCCTTCGAGCGCTCGCTCATTTGCCCCCGTCATGTCCGGCCGCGCCGCCAAGCAGCACGTCGCCGTGAGTGATTTCACGAACGCTCCCGTCGATCACAGCGAGCAATGCGCCGGTCTCCGAGAGCCCTTGATAGGTTCCCGTTATCGGACCGTCCGCAGTATTGACCGAGATCGCCTCGCCAAGCGGCCCCGAGCGATCCGTCCATGCCTTGCGGACCGCTTCGAAGTTGCGGCCGTCCTGCCAGATGGCGAGCCAGCGCGAAACCTCAGCCGAAAGCTCCGTCAACAGACGATCCGGTGTCGGCGCTGTCGTATGTTCGGAAAGAGCCGTCGCGGCGCGTCCGAGATCGCCGGGCGCCGAGGCGAGATTCAACCCGAAGCCGATCGTCGCCACGAAGCCCGGGCTGCCCCGCGCCGTCGTGCTCTCGACCAGAATTCCCCCCATCTTGGCGGTCCCCATCAGGATATCGTTCGGCCATTTGAGGCGAAGTCCGGGGGCCTGCGCAAGATGCGTCGTCGTTAAGATGGCCTCGAAAAGCGAGATTCCCGCAATTAACGACAATTGTGCCGCCTTTTCGAGCGAAGCGGCACAACAGAATGCAAGGCTTGCATAAAGATTGCCCTCCGGCGACACCCAGGTGCGGCCCGCGCGGCCACGCCCTGCCGTCTGCCGGTCGGCTATGACCCAGAGCGGAAGCTCTTCGCCGTTGAGCGCCAGCCGCATCGCATCGGCATTCGTCGAACCCGTCTCGCCGAGATGAATGATACGGGGGCGGGCACCATCCATTGCTCTGTCAGAGAACCTGTGCCGGAGCGAGAACCGCCGCCGCCGCGTGGGCCGCCTCCACCAGCGTATCGCCGATAAATGGAAGCACGAACAGCACGACAAACGCTGCGGACAACGCCATCACCACCGAGGTTTTGCGCTCACGCTGCAGGAACGCTTCGCCCGAGTCGTCGAAGAACATGATCTTGACGATGCGCAGATAATAAAAGGCGCCGACCACGCTCGTCACGACGCCGATAACCGCCAGCGGGTAAAGTCCGGCTTTGATCGCCGCCAGGAAAACGTACCACTTGGCCCAGAAGCCAGCCAGCGGCGGAATACCTGCGAGCGAGAACATCAGGATGGCGAGGATCGTCGCGTAGGTGAGGTCCGTCTTCGCGAGGCCAGCGAGATCGGAAATGCTTTCGACATTCCCGCCCTTGCGCCGCATCGCCAGAACACAGGCGAACGACCCGAGCGTCATCGCCACATAGATCGCCAGATAGATGAGTACCCCGGCCGTGCCTTCGGTATTGTTCGCCGCAAGGCCGATGAGCGCGAACCCGACGTGTCCGATCGCGGAATAGGCAAGCAGGCGCTTGATATTTGTCTGACCGATCGCAGCGAACGCGCCGAGCACCATCGAGGCAATCGCCAGGAAAATGACGATCTGCTGCCATTCCGCCGCAATGCCGGGCAGCGCCGCCTGAGTGAAGCGCACGATGAGCGCCATCGCGGCGACCTTCGAAGCGCTGGCCAGGAACACCGTCACCGGCGTCGGCGCGCCCTGATAGACGTCGGGTGTCCACATGTGGAAGGGAACCGACGCGATCTTGAATGCCAGCCCGACGAGCACGAACACGAGGCCGACCGTCAGCCCGATGTTCGACGCCATTTCCGGAACCCTGGAAGCGGCCGCAATCTCGACATAACCGGTCGATCCGGTCACGCCGTAAAGCAGCGACGCGCCATAGAGAAGCAATCCCGACGCCAGCGCGCTCAGCACGAAATACTTGAGGCCCGCTTCACTCGATCGGACGCTGTCCCGCTTGAAGGCGGCGATCACGTAGAGCGCCAGGTTCTGCAATTCGAGGCCGAGGTAGAGAGCGATAAGGTCGTTCGCTGACACCATCATCAGCATCCCGAGCGCCGCAAGCAGCATCAAGACCGGGTATTCGAAAAGCATCAGCTTGATACGTCCGAAGTCGTCGAACGTCATCAGCAGCGACAGGACGGCGGCAACCAGGATCACGATCTTGAAAAAGCGCGTCAGCGGATCGGAGACGAACGCATTTTCAAATACGCTCGCGACGCCGCTCTGTTGGAAGATGGCAATAATGGCCGCAACGAAAACGCCAATTGCCAGCCAGCCGATGAGACGGCCGGCGCGCTCGCCGTTCGAGGTGAAGACGCCGATCATCAGGAGCGTAAGGGCGCCGACGGCTAGGATCAGCTCCGGCAATATCGTGTGAAGAAGGGCGCTATCCATCGGTCAAGTCCTCATGGCGCCAGGAGAGCGGCGGCGGAATGCTGAGCCGACTCGTAATTCTGCACGAGATTTTTCACGGAACTCGCCGTGACGTCGAGCACAGGCGCCGGGTAGAAGCCGTAGAAAATCGTCAGCAGAACGAGCGGCGCGAGAATGGCGACCTCGCGCGGCGAGAGATCCAGAATGCTGCGAAGGTTCGCCTTTTCGAGCATCCCGAAAATGATGCGGCGATAGAGATAAAGAGCATAGGCCGCCGACAGGATGATGCCCGTCGTCGCCAGGATCGCCACCCAGGTATTGGCCTTGAAAGCCGCCAGCAGCGTCAGGAATTCGCCGATGAAGCCACTCGTCCCCGGCAGGCCGACGTTGGCCATCGTGAACACCATGAACGCCACCGCGTATTTCGGCATGCGCTCGACCAGTCCGCCATAGGCCGCGATTTCGCGCGTGTGCATGCGATCGTAAATGACGCCGACACACAGAAATAGCGCCGATGATACGAGACCGTGCGACAGCATCTGGAAGATGGCGCCGTCGATACCCTGCTGCGACGCCGTGAAGATACCCATCGTCACGTAGCCCATGTGTGCGACGGACGAATAAGCAATCAGCTTCTTCATGTCCTCCTGCACGAGCGCCACGAGCGACGTGTAGATGATCGCCACGATCGACAGTGTGAAGACAAACGGCGCCAGATCGGCCGAGGCATTCGGGAACATCGGCAAAGAGAAGCGAAGGAAGCCGTAGCCGCCCATCTTCAGCAGAATACCGGCGAGGATGACCGAGCCCGCTGTCGGCGCCTCGACGTGCGCGTCAGGCAGCCACGTATGCACCGGCCACATCGGCATTTTCACTGCGAACGAGGCAAAGAACGCGATCCAGAGCCACCACTGCATATCCGCCGGAAACTTCGTCTGCAGCAGCGTCGGAATGTCGGTCGTGCCGGCGTGCCAGTACATCGCCATCATCGCGAGCAGCATCAGCACGGAGCCGAGCAGCGTGTAGAGGAAGAACTTGAAGCTCGCATACACGCGGCGCTTACCGCCCCAAACACCGATGATGATGAACATCGGAATGAGGCCGCCTTCGAAGAACAAATAGAACAGCACCAGATCGAGCGCGCAGAATACCCCGAGCATCAGCGTCTCGAGCACCAGGAACGCGATCATGTATTCCTTGACGCGGTTCTCGACCGACACCCAGCTGGCCAGGATGCACAGCGGCATCAGGAATGTCGTCAGAATGACGAACAGCATCGAGATGCCGTCAACGCCGAGCTTGTACTTCAGCGATCCGAGCCAGGCGTGTTCTTCGACGAACTGGAATCCCGCTGTCGTCGTATCGAAGTTCCACCAGATCAGCAGCGATACGAAGAACGTGACCAGCGTCGTCCAAAGGGCGATCCAGCGCGCATTCTGTTTCGCCTCAGCATTCTGCGCGGCGATCAGCA
>DATLJG010000054.1:0-17427 GCA_035538995.1 Hyphomicrobium sp.
TTTGCGTATGTACAAGGGCCTCTCCGGCCGGCTGGTGTCCCGCGCCATGCTGGTGACGACCGCGGCAGCACTTGCGTCCGCATGTTCGAGCGATCCTCCGGTCCGCACCATCGGCGGTGTTACCCGGTCGGTCTTTTCCGAAGACGATTACGGTGTCAGCTCAAGTCCGAGGCTCGCAAGCGGTTACCGCATCCCCAAAGGCGGTGGGCACTACAAGCTGGGCTCCCCCTACAAGGTCGCCGGTCGCTGGTACGTCCCGCGCGAAAATCCGAACTATGTCGAAACCGGGGTCGCGTCCTGGTACGGCGCCGATTTTCATGGCCGCAAGACGGCTAACGGCGAAGTCTTCGATGCCAACGCCCTGACGGCGGCGCATCCGACCTTGCCGTTGCCGTGCTATGCCGTGGTCACAAACCTCGACAACGGCAAGAGCGTCATGGTGCGCGTCAACGATCGCGGGCCTTACGTCAACGATCGCGTTATCGACATGTCGTACGCGGCGGCCAAACAGCTTGGCTATCTCAAGCGGGGACGCGCGCGTGTTCGCGTTCAATATGCCGGACGCGCGCCGCTCAATGGCGACGACAGGCGCGAACAGCAATATCTGGCCGAGCAGCAGGGACGCGGACGGTCTTTCCCGCCGGTCGCGGTTGCCTCCAATCAGAATTTCAATGCCGCTCCGCCGAGGCGTGAGTATGCAACTCTTCCGCCCGATGCGTCCGATCGCTGGTCGCCGCTCGACTACCGGTCCGCGCTCGCGGGAAAACCGGTGCGAGCGCCGCGTCCGGCTGCCGCCGCGCCGGTCGAGACAGCCAGTGTGACGAACTATGACCGACGGCGCATGTCGTTGTCGGCGCCGCCGCCGATCCCGCAGGAGACCATCCGGCCTTTCGCCCCGGCGCGAACGTATGTGCAAGTCGGACTTTTCCGGGATCGTTCGAACGCCGAGCGGTTGCGCCGTGTGCTCGGCACGGTCGGTCCGATCGAAGTGGCGCCGATGCAAGCGGGCGACGGCACGAACGTTTATCGCGTCCGCGTCGGGCCGGTCCCGCCGCGCGACGTCAATCAGATGCAACAGCAGATCGCGGCCTATGGTGTGGCCGATACCGCGATCGTGACGGATTAAATACTGTTTGTGCCCGGTGGCGTTGACCATGACGCCACGGGACTTGATACTGGCGCCAATCGCAAAATGCCGCCGTTCGCTTGGCGGCCCTTGAGCGAGTTTGGCTGATCGAATGTTGACCAAGAGCCGCGCCTGGCTCGTTGCCTCGGCGCTCATCGCAATGTTTCTTCTCGCGACGGCGGAGTCGGCGGCGGCCGCCGACGGTGCGTTCGTGACCAAGGCCCCGCGCGCCATCCTGATGGACGCCGCGACCGGCGCCGTGCTGTTTCAGAAAAATGCCGACGAGCTTGCGCCGCCAGCGAGCATGAGCAAATTGATGACGCTCGCGGTGCTTTTTCGCGCCATCAAGGAAGGGCGCATTCACAAGACCGACGAGTTCACGATGAGCGTCAACGCCTGGCGCAACGGCGGAGCGCCATCGGGCACCTCCGCCATGATGGTGCCGGTCAACACCAAGGCGACCGTCGACGAGCTTATCCAGGGCATCGCCGTCCAATCCGGAAACGACGCCGCGATGTGCGTCGCGGAAGGCATGGCGGGCACCGAACGAGCCTTCGCGCACATGATGAATGCGGAAGCGCGCCGCATCGGCCTGACGCGATCGACTTTCGCGAACGCATCGGGGCTTCCCGATCCGCATCAGCTGATGAGCGCCCGCGATCTGGCGCTCCTCGCCCGTTACATCATCGAGGAATATCCCGACCTCTATCCGGTCTTCGGTCAGAAGGAATTCGCCTACCGCAAGCATCGCTTCAGAAACCGCAATCCGCTGATCTTCATGGACATCGGCGCCGACGGATTGAAGACCGGGCACACCGTCGCCTCCGGCTACGGTCTTGTCGGGTCGGCGGTGCAGGACGGCAAACGGCTGATCGTGGTCGTCAGCGGTTTCGACAAATCCGCCCAGCGCAAGGAGGACGCGGCCAACCTTCTGAACTGGGGATTCAAATCCTTCCAGTCCGTGCGCCTCTTTGATGCGGGCGAGGTCATCGGCTACGCGCGGGCATGGGGCGGCAAAAGCTGGTACGTTCCGCTCGCCGCCAAGAGCAACGTTATGTTCGACATTCCGAAATTTCCCGCCGACCAAAAGATCTCGGCTGAAATCGTGTATAAGGCGCCGCTGAAGCCGCCGGTCAAAGAGGGCGATGAGGTCGCGAAGCTGAAACTGTACAGTTCCGCGAGCGCCGCGACGGAAGTTCCGCTGTATGCGACCGAGGACGTTCAAAGTGGCGGCATCGTCCGGGAAGGGGTCGACTCTCTCGTTCTGATGGCGTTGCGCCGGCTGGCATTCTAAATTAAGCGCCGAGGATCGAGGCAGCACCGATGAAGCGCGGAAAATTCATAACGCTAGAGGGCGGCGAGGGCGTCGGCAAATCCACGCAGGCCAAGCGTCTGGCGGAGCGGCTCGAACGCGCCGGTATCCCCGTCGTGGTCACGCGCGAACCGGGCGGCACGCCGGTCGGCGAAGACGTGCGCAACCTCATTCTGAAGGATCGGCCGACCGATCCCGTGACCGAGCTTCTGCTTTTTGCAGCCGCACGCGCCGAGCATGTGACGTCCGTCATTCGTCCGGCGCTCGATGAAGGAACGTGGGTCATTTCCGATCGCTTCATCGACTCGACGCGCGTCTATCAGGGCAAGCGCTACAATCTCGAACCCGAGCTCGTTTCGGTTCTGGAGCGTTATACGGTGTCGCCGGACTTTCCCGATCTGACGCTGATCCTCGATCTGCCGGCCAGTGAAGGCGTCGAGCGCGCCCGTACGCGCGGAACGCTCTCGCGCTATGACGCGGAACGCATCGAAACGCACGAGACGTTGCGCAAGGGCTTCCTCGAAATCGCGACGCACGAGCCGAAGCGCTGCGTGCTGATCGATGCGAGCCTCCCCGTTTCGAGCGTCGAAACGGCCGTCTGGCAGGCGGTCTCCGATCACCTTCTCGCCGAGGCGAGCTGATGGCCCGCGCGCCATTGCTCACCGACACCGAGGCGCTTCCGGAAGCCGACCGTCTGGACGACTTTCCGCATCCGCGCGAAACACGCGGCCTCGTCGGCCAGGATGCGGCGCTCGCCGTTCTCACGGAGGCGCTTGCGAGCGGCCGTATGCATCATGCGTGGCTGCTCGCCGGTCCGTCGGGTGTCGGCAAGGCGACGCTCGCGTATCAGTTCGCGCGCATGGCGCTGGCGCGGCCCGAGGAGCGCGATCTCTTCGGCACCGGCATGAGCATCGAGCCGGACTCTCCGACGGATCATCAAATTCGCGCTCTGTCGCATCCGGGATTGCTCGTTCTTCGGCGCACCTACGATCCGAAGACGAAGCGCTTCTCGCAAAACATTCCGGTCGATGAAGTCCGCCGCCTCAAGTCGTTTCTGGCGCTCAGTCCGGAAGAGCAGGGGTGGCGCGTCGTCATCGTCGATACCGCCGACGACATGAACGCCAACGCCGCCAACGCGCTTTTGAAGTCGCTCGAGGAGCCGCCGCCGAGGACGATCTTTCTCGTCCTGACCGCCGCGCCCGGACGGCTGCTGCCGACGATCCGGTCGCGTTGCCGTATCGTCGCGCTGGCGCCGCTCTCCAATGATGATCTGAAGCGTGCCGCCCACCAGGCTTTGACGAGCGCCGATAAGCCGCTTCCCGAGGCGCATAGCTGGGATCAGCTTGTGCCGCTCGCACAGGGTAGCACCGGCCGCGCGCTGAAACTGCTCGCGGGGGGCGGCCTGATGCTGCAGGCGCGCATCGACGGCATCTTGAATGGGCTTCCGAAGCTCGACGTCAAGGCCGTCCATAGCCTCGCGGACGAGCTTCAGCCCGCCGCTCAGGAGCGTAAATTCGAGCTTTTCTTCGATCTTTATCAATCGGCGCTGGCCCGTCTCATCACCATTCAGGCGACCGGGCAGGGAGGGGAGCCCGATGTCGCGCTGGCCGGGCGGCTCATCGGGCCGCAGCGCCTTGCCACATTCGCCGAGCTATGGGAAACAACAGCCCGCGACAAGGCCGACACAAGCGCTCTGAACCTTGATCGCAAATCGCTCATCCTTGGTACTTTCGCCCGCCTGGAGGCGGCGAGCCGCGGCTGAGCCGGGTGCGTTTGCACCCGTGGCAGGCACTTCAGAAAGAACCCGAGAGTGGCGGAAAAATTTTACATCACCACGCCGATTTTCTACCCGAACGGCAAGCCGCATATCGGACACGCATATACCGTCATCGCCAGCGACGCGCTGGCGCGATTTGCGCGCCTCGACGGCCGCGACGTGTTCTTCCTTTCCGGCACCGATGAACACGGTCTGAAGATGAAGCAGACCGCCGACCAGGAAGGCGTGTCGCCGAAAGATCTGGCCGATCGCAATTCGGCGGTCTTCCGTTCGATGATCGAGCTGGTCGGTGGCTCGAACGATGAATTCATCCGCACGACGGAACCGCGCCACTACGAGACCTGCCGCGCCATTTGGGAGCGCATGGCCGCCAACGGCGATATCTATCTCGGCAGCTACGGCGGCTGGTACTCGGTGCGCCAGGAAGCCTATTTCGACGAGAAGGAAACGACCGTCGGCGACGACGGCGTTCGCCGCGAACCTCTCGGCTCGCCCGTCGAGTGGACGGAGGAGCAGAGCTATTTCTTCCGGCTCTCAAACTATCAGGACAAGCTGCTTGCGTATTACGAAAGCCATCCCGATTTCATCGGTCCAGCCGAACGGCGCAATGAAGTCGTCAGCTTCGTCAAGTCGGGACTCAAGGATCTTTCGATCTCGCGATCGACGTTCGATTGGGGCGTGCCGGTGCCGGGCGACGACAAGCACGTCATGTACGTGTGGGTCGATGCGCTGACCAACTACATCACCGCTGCTGGCTATCCCGACACGAACGGCGACAAGTGGCGCTACTGGCCGGCCGACGTGCACATGGTCGGCAAGGACATCGTGCGATTCCATGCCGTCTATTGGCCGGCGTTCCTGATGTCGGCGGGCATCGAATTGCCGAAGCGCATTTTCGCGCACGGATTTCTGTTCAACCGCGGCGAGAAGATGTCGAAGTCGGTCGGCAACGTCGTCGATCCGTTCGATCTCGTGACGGCGTATGGACGCGACGCCGTGCGCTACTTCTTCCTGCGCGAAGTCATGTTCGGGCAGGACGGCACCTATTCGCCGGAAGCCATCGCCAACCGCATCAACGCCGATCTCGCCAACAATCTCGGCAATCTCGCGCAGCGCTCGCTGTCGATGATCTTCAAGAACTGCGACGGGGCCATTCCTCAGCCCGGAGCGTTCAGTGCCGAAGATCTCGCGGTTCTGTCGGCGACCGACGCTCTCCACGCAACGGCGCGCGATGAAATGGATCGTCAGGCGATCACGCGCTATCTCGACGCCGTCTGGAACGTCATCGCTGAGGTCAACCGCTATTTCGCGGCCGAGGAGCCGTGGGCGAAGAAGAAAACCGACCCGGCGCGCATGGCGACGATCCTTTATGTCGCCGCCGAGTGCGTTCGCCAGTTTGCTATTCTGGCCCAGCCGGTGATGCCGGAAAGCGCGACAAAACTCCTCGACCTGCTTGCGGTTCCGTCGGACAAACGCACATTTGCATATCTGGGGCCGAAGGGGCGTCTTGTCGCCGGCACCGCAATTCCCGAACCGCAGGGCGTGTTTCCCCGTTACGTCGATCCTGCCGCCGAGGCGGAAGCCAAACCGCAAGGCGGAGCCGCGAAGCAAAAGAGCAAGAAGGCGTGATGCTCGTCGATCACCATTGTCACCTCGATTTTCCGGATTTCGCGTCGGAACTCGACAATGTCATCGCGCGGGCGCGCGAGGCGGGTGTCGGCACGATGGTGACGATCTCGACGCGCATCCGTCAGTTCGACAAAGTCCTGGCGGTCGCCGAACGCTTCGAAGATGTCTACTGCTCGGTCGGCACGCACCCGCACAACGCGCATGAAGAACTCGATATTCCGCTCGAACGCATCGTCGAACTGACACGCCACCCGAAGGTCGTGGCGGTGGGCGAGGCGGGCCTCGATTATCACTACAAGAACTCGACGCCCGAAGCACAAGCCGAAGGCTTTCGCCGGCACATCGCGGCGGCGCGCGAGACCGGGCTGCCGCTCGAAATCCACACGCGCGATGCCGACGACGATACGATCGCCATTCTCGAAGACGAGCACGCGAAGGGCGCGTTTCCCGCCGTGCTGCATTGCTTCACCGGCGGCCGGAAACTCGCCATGCGTGCCGTCGAACTCGGGCTCTACGTCTCGTTCAGCGGCGTCATTACATTCAAAAATTCCGAAGCGCTGCGCGACATCGCCCGCGATATTCCCCTCGATCGGCTGCTGGTCGAAACGGATGCCCCGTTCCTCGCGCCCGCGCCGTTTCGTGGCAAGCGCAACGAGCCGTCGTATGTCGCGCGTACCGCCGCCGCGCTTGCGGAAGCAAAGGGCGTCTCGCCCGAGGAGATGGCGCGCGCGACGACCGAGAATTTCTTCCGGCATTATCGCAAGGCCAAGCGGCCAACCGCGACGACCGGAGGGCACGTCGCGGCATGAGTTATCGCTGTACGATCCTGGGGTGCGGATCATCTGGTGGTGTGCCACGCATCGGCATGAACTGGGGCGCCTGCGATCCCGAAAATCCAAAGAACCGCAGACTGCGCTGCTCGGCGCTCATCGAGCGAAAAGGTTCGGGCGGACAAACCGCAATCCTGATCGACACGTCGCCGGATTTTCGCGCGCAGATTTTAGCGACGCGCCTGACCGCGCTCGACGGCATCTTCTATACGCACGATCACGCCGATCATACGCACGGCATCGACGACCTGCGCATGATTGCGTTCTCGATGAAGCGGCGTCTCGACGTCTATTTCGATGCGGCGACGGGCATGAGCCTCAAATCGCGCTTCGGTTATTGCTTCGAAACGCCGCCGGGATCGCCGTACATGCCGATCCTCAACGGTCACGAGATCGATGGCACAACACCAATCGCCGTTTCGGGCGGCGGCGGCACGATCACGGCGCGGCCTATAACTCAGCACCACGGTGCTATTGCCTCGCTCGGTTATCGCGTCGGCAATCTCGCCTATTCGCCCGACATCAGCGACATTCCCGAAGCCTCGATACCGCTGCTGCAGGGACTGGACGTCTGGATCGTCGATGCGCTGCGCTACACGCCGCATGAGAGCCACTTCAGCGTCAAGCAGGCAGTCGCCTGGGCCGAGCGGTTGAAACCGAAGCGCACGATCCTGACGCACATGACCAGCGAACTGGATTACGCGACGCTCGCGAGAGACCTGCCCGAGACTGTCGAACCCGCCTATGACGGCATGGTCGTGACATTCTCTTAAAGCCGAATACCGGCGACGGCGGTGGTGACGGAAAGAGACGGCGAACCGCTAGCGCGGGTCACTTCCACAGCCCGAGGTCTTCCCACTTTTCCTCCGGGATTTCGGCGCCGAGCTTGAAGTCGAACGACTTCGCCTTCATCTGATCGTCGGTGACGGTGCATTTGTACTTCAATGCGTACCAGTGATGGTTGGCGCGAACGGCGGCGCTGGTAGCGGTGACCACGTTATTTTTGAATGTTGCCCGTTGCTGCGTGCTGGTCTTGACGCGATCAATTCCCCTGAGGTGCGTGCCTTTGCGAATGACGCCGAGACCGCGAATGGTGCAAGCCTGATGCGCGCGCTCCTCCGGCTCAAGCTCCTTCAGGACCCGATCCATTGACGCATCGGCAAGGGCCGCGTTCGTTGCACCCAACGCGCCCGCAGCGGTGATGAGTAGAAAAAAGAATTTCTTCGCTCCAAGCATTTTCTGACGTGTTCCCCGTCCCCGTTTGATCGCAAAAATGGGATTGCGCGCCGTCCCCCGGCGGCGGTCCCCAAAACGCGCGAACATGTGTCGGGATTGAGGCGAAAACCGGCAAGCATGCCCATTGCTGCATTGCAGGATCGGAGAGAAGGCGGTCGTAGCGCGATTAGACGTCGGCGCTCGCGATATGCGGATCGTCGCAGTCGTCGAGCCGTTGTGACGCGCGCCACTCGCGAAAATTGATAACGTCGCCATTCCGCATGCAGCGCGGCGACGCGAGTTCGAGAAACAGCGGCACGAGGTCTTCGGGCGCCGGCAGCGTTGCAGGATCTTCGCCGGGAAACGCCTTGGCGCGCATATGCGTGCGCGTGGCGCCGGGATTGATCAGGTTGACGCGGACGGGCGTGTTGGCCAATTCCTCGGCCCAGGTTTTGACGAGAGCTTCGAGCCCGGCCTTGGACGCGGCATAAGCCCCCCAGTAGGCGTATTTGCCGCTCGCGGCGCCCGAGGTCAGAAAAATCGCGCGGCCCGCATCCGACCGCTTGAGCAGCGGGTCGACCGTTCGAATGAGCCGCCAGTTGGCATTGAGATTGATGTCGATCGTCGACAGGAAACCCTCTTCGGTCGTGTGGCCGAGAGGGGAGAGCGGTCCGAGAATTCCGGCGTTGCCAACCAGAATGTCGAGACGGTCCCAGCGCTGGAAGAGTGTCGGGCCGATTTGATCGACGCGGTCGCCCTTGGCAAGGTCGAGCTGCAGCAACGTGGCGGCGCCGCCTGCGGCCTGGATTTCGTCGTCGAGCGATTCAAGCGCGCCGAGCGAACGCGCTGTAATGACGACATGAGCGCCGGCCTTGGCCAATCCCAGTGCCACGGCGCGGCCGATGCCGCGCGATGCACCGGTCACAAGGGCAATGCGTCCATGCAGCGGCGCATCGTGGAAACTGTTGGTCATACGCGATACTCAAACCCTTGGGCGACGCTGCTGCATGGGCCGCCCATCATCCGACTTCGGCCAGAAGCGAAAGCTGGCGCGGAATGGATTCCCCGTCGTGATCGGTGAGATTGGTCGGATAGTCGCCAGTGAAGCAATGATCGGTGAACTGCGGTGCGCGGGCATCGCGATGATCGAGCCCGATGGCGCGATAAATGCCATCGACCGAGAGGAAGGCGAGGCTGTCGGCCCCCATGAAGGCGCGCATTTCCTCAAGCGACATGTTGGCGGCAAGCAGGTCTTTCTTGCTCGGCGTATCGATGCCGTAAAAATCCGGATGCGTGATCGGCGGCGATGAAATGCGCATGTGCACTTCGCGGGCGCCGGCATCACGGATGAGCTGGACGATCTTCTTCGACGTAGTGCCGCGCACGACGCTGTCGTCGATCAGGGTGACGCGCTTGCCGCGAATGACGCCCGAATTCGCCGAGTGCTTGAGCTTGACGCCGAGCTGGCGAATGCGCTGTTCCGGCTCGATGAATGTTCGTCCGACATAGTGGTTGCGGATGATGCCGAGCTCGAACGGGATGTTGCTTTGCTGGCTGAAGCCGATTGCCGCCGGCACGCCGGAGTCGGGGATCGGCACGATGACGTCGGCATCCGTCGGCGCTTCGCGCGCCAGCTCGATGCCCATGCGTTTGCGAATGTCATAAACAGTTTGCCCGCCGACGATGGAGTCTGGGCGGGCAAAATATATGTACTCGAAGATGCAGGGCCGGGCCGGGCGGATGGGAAACGGCCGATGGCTTTCGAGGCCATCTTTGGTGATGACGACGACCTCGCCGTTTTCGACCTCGCGAACGAACTCGGCGCCGACGATGTCGAGTGCGCAGGTTTCGGAGGCAAGAACATAGGCGCCATCGACACGGCCGATGACGAGCGGGCGGATTCCAACCGGATCGCGAGCGCCGATCATCATTTCGTTCGTGAGACAGACGAGCGCGTACGAACCTTCGATTTGCCGGATCGCATCGACGAAGCGCTCGACGATGCGGCTCTTCTTCGAACGCGACAGCAGATGCAGGATGACTTCGGTGTCGGAGGTGGACTGGTAGATCGCGCCGGACGAGATCAGCTCGCGGCGCAATGTCAGCGCGTTCGTCAGGTTGCCGTTATGAGCAACCGCGAAGCCGCCGGTGTCGATATCGCAGAAGAGAGGCTGGACGTTGCGAATGAGTGCTTCGCCGGTCGTCGAATAGCGGTTGTGGCCGATGGCCATCGAACCTTTGAGCCGGGCGAGAACGTCGGCCTTCGAGAAGTTGTCGCCGACCAGGCCCATGCGGCGTTCGGAGTGGAAATTGCGCCCGTCATAGGAACAGATGCCCGACGCTTCCTGGCCGCGATGCTGAAGCGCGTGCAGGCCGAGCGCGGTGATGGCCGCGGCATCGGGGTGGTCGAAAATTCCAAAGACCCCACATTCCTCGCGCAGGCGATCGTCGCCGTAGCGGGTGAACGTCAGACCGTCGATAACAGTTACGCCGCCTTGCTGTGCCATCCGGCACCTCCCGCGCTTGAGCCGCCCAAATGCCCGACTACGGGTAAACACTCTGCGAATTCGACTCGGGCGGTTGACGCCCGCCGCGTCACGCGACCGTCATATAATACCGCTGGCCCTTGATGACCAGCGCGACGGAACGCCCTTTTTGCTGCAGTGCGCCCTGTTGACCACCCGTTGGCGGCTCCGCAGGGGTGGTCGTCCCCGGCGCCGCCGAAGGCTGCGGAATGACTTGCAGCAGGACGGACCGGATCGCCTCGCCCGTGGATTTCACATAGTCGCGAAAATAGGCGTCGCGAACCATCGGATGCTGCTTTTCCTTGTCCGGCGAAATGAAGGCCTCGTAGGCCATATAGGGGATGACGAACAGCAGGAAGCCGCGCAGCACGCCGAAAATGAAGCCCAGGATGCGGTCGATCATGCCGACCTGGCTGTCGAGGATCGCGTCGGAAATGCGCGCCGTGATAAGGTGAACGATGATGAGCACGATCAAGGCCACGACCACCGCCACGGCGATCGTCGCGATCTGCGGCGGCAGGCTCGTCTGCGCCGCGATTTCGGCCGTCATGTCCTTTTTGGTGGCGAAAATCCAGTAACCGACGCCGGCGGCCGCGATCCATGACAGGATCGACAGAAGTTCGCGGGCAAAGCCCCGGTACATGGCGAGAAGACCGGAGATGAACGCGACCGCGATCAATGCGACGTCCAAATAGGTCAATGGACCGATCATGGCCGAAATCCCTCTTTTATCCGGTTCCCCAAGGGCCTGAGAGTCACTCGTGTGTTCAGTTGCATGGCACTGCCGCCGCTGCAAGCGACTTGAGATGCCCGATGCGGGATAGCGACACCTTTAGGCCGCTTTCGTCGATCTCGCCGCTTTCCGGCAGGAAAGCCTGGGAAAAGCCGAGCTTCGACGCCTCCTTGAGTCGGGCGGTCATCATCGCCGCGGCCCTGACGGCGCCAGAGAGCGAAACTTCGCCGAAATAGACGGCATCGCGGGGCAGCGGCACACCGGAGACGGCCGAGAGCAGGGCTGCCGAAGCCGCGAGATCGGCGGCCGGTTCGGTGATTTTCAGACCACCTGCAACATTAAGATAAACATCGTGACCGGAGAACGAGACGCCGCAGCGGGCGTCGAGCACCGCCAGCAGCATGGCGAGGCGGTTGCTGTCCCAGCCGACGACGGCGCGTCGCGGCGTGCCGAGACCGGAAGGTGCGACCAGCGCCTGGATTTCAACTAGCAGCGGCCGTGTCCCTTCGATGCCCGCAAAGACGGCGGCGCCCGGGCTCTGGCTATCACGATCTCCGAGGAATAATTCGGAGGGATTGGCGACTTCCTGCAAGCCGCCGGTCACCATTTCGAAGACGCCGATCTCGTCGCTCGGCCCGAAGCGGTTCTTCACCGCCCGCAGAATGCGATAGGACAGGCCGCGATCACCTTCGAAATACAACACGGTGTCGACCATGTGCTCGATCACCTTCGGTCCGGCGATCTGGCCGTCCTTGGTGACGTGGCCGACGAGCAGCAGCGCAGAGCCTGCCATCTTGGCATAGCGGATAAGGGCCAGCGCGGCGGCGCGAACCTGGCTGACCGTTCCGGGCGCCGCGTCCAATGTGTCGGCCCACAGCGTCTGGATGGAATCGATGATGACGAGGTCGGCCGGCCGGTCGTCGCTCAGTGTTGCCAGGATGTTGGCGAGATTGGTTTCCGACGCGAGCCCGACCTGTGCATCCGAGAGCCCAAGACGCCCGGCGCGCAGACGGACCTGAGCAATCGCTTCCTCGCCGGAGAAATAGATCGAGCGGCCGCCGCGTCGCGCCAGATGCGAGGCGACCTGCAACAGCAGAGTCGATTTGCCGATGCCCGGCTCGCCGCCGATCAGGATCGCCGATCCGGGAACGATGCCGCCGCCGGTGACGCGATCGAGTTCGGCGATGCCGCTGGAAAAGCGTGGGGCTTCCTGCGCTGAGCCGATCAGCGATTCAAGTTTGATGACGCGGCCTTTGGATTGCCGCGTGATGCCGGAGCCGGGCGGTGGACCGGCGTCCGTTTCCTCGACGAGCGAATTCCACTCTCCGCAGGCCGAACATTTCCCGGCCCAGCGCGCGGCGGTCGCGCCGCAAGCCTGGCAGACGTAAAGCGACTTCGCTGGCTTCGCCATGACTCTAAGTTGTTTCCTCGACGTAAAGCCGCGTGAAGCGTGGCCCCAGGCGTGTGAGTATTTCGTAGCCGATCGTGCCGGCGGAAAATCCGGCGTCCTCGAGGCTCAGATCTCCGCCAATGAGCGTCGCGAACGCGCCCGCCGGCGCGGCGTCTGCGGGCAGATCGGTGACATCCACGGTGACAAGGTCCATCGAAACGCGCCCGACAATCGGCGCCATATGACCAGCAATTGAAACGTGACCGCCGGGACGCCCGTCCGGCGCGCTGGCGGTGCGCGGAATGCCATCGGCATAACCGGCGGCGATCGTCGCGATGCGGCTCGCACGTTTGGCGCGCCACGTCGCCGAGTAGCCGACCGTCTCGCCGGGAGCGACGTCCGCGACCGCGAGAATCCGAGCCGCCACGGTGACGGCGGTTTTCACCGGCGCCGGTGCGATTTGCGAGGCCTGGCCGCCGTAAAGCGCATAGCCCGGCCGCACGACATCGAAATGGTATGACGGCCCCAGCATCAGTCCATCGGAGGCGGCGAGACTGCGCCGCACGCCGGGGAAGAGGGCAGTGAGCGTTTCGAACGCAACGAGCTGATCGCGATTTTTCGGATCGCGCGGATTGTCGGCCGATGCCAGATGGCTCATCACGAGATCGAACATGAACCCCGCCATCAGACTTCGGTCGGCCGCCAGACGCCGCACGTCGCGCACGGGGAGGCCGAGCCGGTTGAGACCGGTATCGATGTGAAGGGCTGCGGGCAACGGTTCGCCGCGCGCCCGGCACAACGCCAACCACGCAATGACGTCGTCCAACGTCGAAAGCACTGGTTTGACGGCATGGCGTGCAAACGCGGCGGCGCTGTTTCCGACAAGACCGTCGAGCGCGAAAATTTCGGCGCTGGGCGCCAAGCGGCGCGCACTCTCAGCTTCGTCCGGCGTCGCGATGAAGAACGTCGTGCAACCGGCGCGCAGCAGAGCCGGGATGACACGGTCGGCACCGAGACCGTAAGCGTTGGCCTTCACGACTGCGCCGCATTGGGCGGGGCGCACTTTCGCCGCGAGCGCTGTCCAGTTGCCGGCGATCGCAGCAAGATCAATGGTGATGGTGCCGGTGGCGCTCGCGAGAGCACCGGACATGCGCGCGTCCACCGTCATCCGATCCTTCCAAATCCCCGCCCGATCAATATGAGGGCAGACTATAGTCCCGCGCCAGATTGCCAAAGCGCGTGAATTGTCCTTCGAACGACAATTCGACCGTGCCGACCGGGCCGTGTCGCTGCTTGCCGATGATGACTTCGGCCTTCCCCGAGACCTGACTCATTTTCTGCATCCAATCCGCGAATTCTGGCGTTCCTTCGGCAGGCTTCAGGCGTTCGACGTAGTATTCTTCGCGGAAGACGAACATGACAACGTCGGCGTCCTGCTCGATGGAGCCCGATTCACGCAGGTCCGAGAGCTGAGGCCGCTTATCCTCGCGCTGTTCGACCTGACGCGACAGCTGCGACAGGGCGATGATCGGCACGGCGAGTTCCTTGGCGAGCGCCTTGAGGCCGGTCGTGATTTCGGTGATTTCCTGCACGCGATTGTCGCTGCGGGCCTTCGATCCGGCGAGGAGCTGCAAGTAATCGACGATCAGCAGGTCGAGGCCATGCTGGCGTTTCAATTTTCGGGCGCGGGATGAAAGCTGCGCGATGGTGATGCCGCCGGTCTGGTCGATGAACAGCGGAATCTTCGACATCTCGTTGGCAACATCCGCGAGCTTGCGGAAGTCGTTCTCGTCGATCATGCCGCGGCGGATTTTTTCGGAACTGATTTCGGCTTGTTCAGCGAGAATACGGGTTGCGAGCTGTTCCGACGACATTTCGAGCGAGAAGAACCCGACCATGCCGCCATCCAGCGTTTCCATCGTGCCGTCGGCGCGCCGCTCGCCGCGATAGGCTTTGGCGACGTTGTAGGCGATGTTCGTCACCAGCGCCGTCTTGCCCATCGAGGGTCGGCCAGCGAGAATGATCAAGTCCGAACGCTGGAGGCCGCCGAGCTTACTGTCGAGATCGGCAAGGCCGGTCGAGGCGCCGGAAAGATGCCCGGAGCGCTGGAAGGCGCTGTTCGCCATATCGATGGCGGTCGTCAGGGCCGAGCGAAACGTTTCGAAGCCCTTGCCGTATTTGTTCTGCTCGGCGAGCGAATAGAGCCGGCCCTCGGCGTCCTCGATCTGGGCACGCGGCGCATGATCGACGGCGCTGTCGTACGCCGTGTTGACCATGTCTTCGCCGATCAGGATCAGTTGCCGGCGCGTCGCGAGGTCATAGACGGTTCGTCCGTACTCGGCGGCGTTGATGATCGTCGTTGCGTTCGCCGCCAGGCGTCCGAGGTACTGCGGCACGGTCATCGTCGAGTCGATCGGCTCGACGTTCTCGAAGAACGTTTTGACGGTGACCGGCGTCGCCGTCTTACCGGCGTGGATCAGCGTCGCCAGCGTTTCGAAAATCCGGCCGTGCAGGGGATCGAAGAAATGTCCCGGCAACAGGAAGCTGGAAACGCGATCGAGCGCCTCGTTGTTGACGAGGATCGCGCCCAAAAGGGCTTGCTCGGCATCGAGGTTATGGGGAGGCTGACGGAATGTCAGCGGTTCTGTCGCCGAGGAGGCTTGCTGGAGCTTCTCGGCCGGAAGGAATGCGGGGTCTGCCATGCGCGGGACGCTAGCAGATTCCGCCGCCGCCATCGTGCGGCGAGGCGGGCATCACGGGATCCTTCCCCGTTATTAACACCGCCGTGAGGAAAGGCTTGGCCGTTGCGAATCGGGCAACAGCCAAGCCTCTTTGTCGTAAAGCCAATCCGTTCGGATCAGGAATGCTCGGCTTCGTCCGCTGCGGGAGCCGGACGGTCTTCGCTGCCGTCGGCATCCGGGTTGAAGGTCTCGAGTTCGAGCGCTTCTTCCTTGACCACGGCGACGTCTTCGCCACGCGCCTGCTTGTCGGCTTCGTCCTGCGAGCGGGCGATGTTCAGCGTCACCGTGCTGATGACTTCCGGATGCAGCTGGACTTTCGCTTCCGTCAGGCCGAGCGCTTTGATCGGCTTGTCGAGGATGATCTGGTTGCGGTTGACCGTGAAGCCGCCTTCGCTGATGACTTCGGCGATGTCGCGGGTCGAAACCGAGCCGTAAAGCTGGCCGGTATCGCCGGCGGCGCGAATCAGAACGAACGACTGACCGTCGAGCTTCGTCGATACGGCTTCGGCTTCGGTCTTGTGAGCCAGGTTGTCGGCTTCGAGCTGCGCCCGGCGTCCTTCGAACACCTTCTTGTTGTCGTCGGTGGCGCGGAGGGCTTTCTTCTGCGGCAGCAGGAAGTTGCGCGCATAGCCGTCCTTGACGTTGACGATGTCGCCCATCTGGCCGAGGCGGCCGATGCGCTGAAGTAGAATGACTTGCATGGGTAGGCTCCTTTGCGTGTGTTCGAATGATCGAGAAATTTTTTACGGAGTAGGGTCGGGCGGCTTGCCTGCGGTGCGGTAGCCGAACACGGTTTCGGCGAGACCCGCGAGCGCCAGAAGCAACCCGATATGCGGAACGAGAACCGTGCCCGTGTAGAGCGCGGTCAGAAGGAAGGTTCGCCACGGCGAGCCGCGCGTCAGCACATGGACGACGCCGAGTCCGACGAGCGCGAAAGCCAGCGTGAAGGGCGCTGCGACACACGCCGCCATCAGCCCGGTCATGCCGCCGACGAACGTCAAACCAATCGCGACGAGGAGGATAAGGGTCGCGGCGCCCGGCATGCGGAACTGCGCCAAATCCGGCCACGGCCGCACCAGCCGGCCCGACGCCAGCGTGATCCGCCCCGCGAGCCAGAGATTAAGAAGCGTCGTCGTCATCGCCAGCAGACCGAGCGCCCACGGCAAAGTCGCCAGTGTCGAGCGCGTGATGTCATCGATTTCGGCGGCGCCGATCGCCGGCGCGCCGGGAATGTGAGACAGCTCCGACTTGACGAAGGTCTCGACAGCGCCGCGCAGCATCTTGGTCAGCGTTTCGATGTCGCCGCCCATGAGCCCGAGCGCCAGCATCGCGAACAAGCCCGCAAACAGACCCGCGACCACGACGATACGGCCAAGCGGATACCACTCCCGATCGTCTTCCGGGCCACGGCTCATCAGAGCGAAGCGGGTGCAGACGATGGCGGGAATGGCGGTGCTGACCGCATAGACTTCAGCAGTCAGCGGGTTGGCGATCAGCATGACGGCGGTGGTCGCCGTGATGGCCGCGATGGCAGCGGCGACAACGCCGAGGCCGAGGCCCGCGAGATAAAGTGAAAGCGGCGTCAGCAGGAACAGGACGACGCGCAACAGCATGGCGCCGGTTGTCGCCGAAGCGAAAACGACGGCGGAAACGACGCCTGCAGCAATTGCAAGAATGAATACGTTCGTCGGCATATTGCCCTGCTGTCCCGCTTGTTGAAGCGGTTAGAGCCGGATCCGGTTTCCCGTCCCGACCCAACGAAGTTTTTGGTTGCGCCTTGCGACACGCGTTCCGCGCGCCGGCCGCAAGGCGCGGGATGTCTTACTTGATCACGTAGGGCAGCAGACCGAGGAAGCGGGCGCGCTTGATGGCGCGGGCCAGCTCACGCTGCTTCTTCGCGGAAACCGCCGTGATGCGGCTCGGAACGATCTTGCCGCGCTCGGAAATATAACGGCCGAGCGTGCGCACGTCCTTGTAGTCAATCTTCGGAGCGCCAGCACCCGAGAATGGGCAGGTCTTGCGACGGCGCTGGAAGGGACGGCGAGCGCCGCCAGATGAAGCGATCTCAGCCATCGATTAGCCCTCCGATCCTGTGGTTGTGTCACGACGTACCGGCTTCGGCGCATCGCCGTCGCGCGGCGGGCGCGGA
>DATLJG010000055.1:0-2408 GCA_035538995.1 Hyphomicrobium sp.
TCCGATCCGGCCCGGCTCGAACGCCTTGGACGGCGCATCGTCGTCGGGTTCGAGCGCTTCAGTGAGATCAAACCGCTCGTCGAAAAGCGGGCGATCGCCGGCATCTTCATCACGGATCACAACGTCCGCCGCCGCAAGGCGAGCGACGTTGCGAAAGACATTCGCGAGTTGCAGGACATCCGCAAGGCGCAGGGCCAGCCGCGCCTGTTCGTCACCGCCGATCAGGAAGGCGGATACGTCTCGCGCCTTTCCCCGCCGCTGAAACGCCAGCCTGCCCTCTCCTCGCTCGTCGCCAAATTCAAAACCGATGCCGACCGCGAGAAAGCCGTTCGCGGATATGCCGAAACCGAGGCTCGCGAACTCGAACGCATCGGCGTCACGATGAACTTCGGCCCAGTCGTTGATTTACGCCTGGGCTCGCCCCGGCGCGACGACGGAGAAACCCAGCTCTATTGGCGCGCCATTTCCAGCGATCCCTATCTCGTCGCCAAAGTCGCGGGCTGGTATTGCGATACGCTGACGAAATACAACATCATCTGCACGCTCAAACATTTCCCCGGACTTGGACGGGTAGCCCGTGACACTCACGTGGCGACCGGCGAAATTTCCGCCAGCCCTGCGCAACTCGAACTCACCGACTGGGTTCCCTTCCGCCGATTGATGGGCAAACCCGGCATCGCAACGATGGTCGGGCATGTGCGTGTCACCGCCGTCGATAAAACGATCCCGGCGTCGTACTCGGCCGCCGTGATCAACGAGATCGTCCGATCGCGCACCGACGGCGACGTTTTGCTGATAACCGATGACCTGGGCATGGGCGCCGTTACGCGCTCCGCCGACGGGCTCGGCGGTGCGGCAGTCAAGGCCATCAACGCCGGAGTCGATCTGGTGCTGCTCACCGATGCTGCGAAACAATACGATACGGTCATGTCGGCCCTGATCGAAGCCGACGAGAATGGCGAAATCAATCAGGCGCGCCAGATTGAATCGCGCGAGCGGATGTCGAAGTACGTCTTTATCGATGACTCCGAGCCGCCGGCTGATCCGCCGCTACAGGCCCAGAAAGAGCCGCCGCAGAAGCCCACGCCCGCTAATTGAAGAGGCCCGCTCCCGTCATCCTCGGCCGCTCGGCTTGCTGGTCCTAAGACGCGGCTTTCACAACGACGCGATTGGCTCACCGATCTTACGCGGATCCGCCGCGAGTGATTGCTTGGTGATGTGCCAGACCTTGCTGTCGAACGCGAAATCGACCGCATACCGGCCACCGAGCAACTGGCGGGTGCCTTTGCGCGTACCGGTGATCCGGTAGATCACCACGCCTTGCACGGTGGCGCCGCCGCAGTGCGTTTTGATATTGCTCGAAATGAAACGAGGCTGGGGATGGCGCGGCAGGAGATCGGCAAAATAATTGCGGATCGCGTCGCGCCCTTTGACCGGGCTAGCATCCTTCGTCGTGACGATCGTCGCATCCTCGGCATAGAAGCTGGCCATCTTGTCGGCGTCGCCGGAAGCTAGACCCGCCTTCCAAAGGTTCATGAGCTGCATGACTTGCAGCGTCGTGGGTTTCGCACAAACCGCGGCAGCTCGGTCTGCCGCCCGTGCCTGCGTCGCGAATAGCAACGCCGCAGCAGCAACCATCACGGTCATCGGCAAGCGAAAATCAGCTCGCCGGTCGGATGCATAAGGCTTTACGGATGCGCGTGTGCTCATGCCAGCGTCCTCCTTAGCCGTCTCAGAATTCCTGATTCCAGTCGAATTTGAAAGAGCAGGTCCAAGGGCGAATATCGAAACCGATACATCGGCAACTCAGACGAATACTACTGGAAACACCGAGCGCCTGCCTGAGTTGCGCGGCGGCAGCGCAAATTATTCCTTTCCGAAGCGTTTCAAATTCAAGCGTATTTGCAACAACAACGGCCTCCCAATGACCAAATTCCGAACCCATGAAGCGGCAGTAGCAAGCCATCGAAAGGCGCGAGCCTGGCCTGCTCACGCAAAGAAAAAGGGTGTTCAATGACGAAATTTCTGTCGCGGCGACAGGCGTTGCGAAGCGTGCTTGTGACTCCGGCCACTGCCATCGTCGGCCAGACCGCGCGTGCCGCGCAGAGTGCGCCGGCGGCTGCGGATCAGTCCCCCGGACAATGCCGCCTGCTGCCGCAAGCCGTCGAAGGCCCGTTTTATTTCGACCCGAAGCTCCTCCGCTCCGATATTTCCGAAGGCCGTCCTGGCGCGCCGCTGCAGCTTCAGTTGCGCATCATCGAAAGCGGCGCCTGCACGCCGATCCGTAACGCGCGCGTCGATGTCTGGCACGCCGACGCCGACGGCATCTATTCCGGCTATGACCGTCAAGGTCGTGACCGTGAGCTTTCAACGAAAGGCCAGAGCTTCCTTCGCGGAACGCAGATGAC
>DATLJG010000056.1:0-10007 GCA_035538995.1 Hyphomicrobium sp.
CGAAAGGGGGCCACGCATCACCAAAGCATGGTTGCACGGCGCGCCGCTTCGCAAGGTCTTCGCGGCGTTCGATGCGGCGAATACCGACGTGCGCGTCGTCGGCGGCGCCGTCCGCAATTCACTCATCGACCGCGCCGTCAAAGAAATCGATCTGGCGACGCCCGCGACTCCCGATGCCACGATGCAAATTGGGAAGCGCGCCGGGCTGGGCGTCTATCCGACAGGCATCGATCACGGCACCGTCACGCTCGTTGCCGATGGCGTTAGCTTCGAGGTGACGACGCTCAGACGAGATGTCGAGACCGATGGCCGCCATGCCGTCGTCGCTTTCACCCATTCGTGGCTCGAGGACGCCCAGCGCCGCGATTTCACAATCAATGCATTTTACTGCGACGCCGCCGGGACGCTTTACGATCCGATCGGCGGTCTGGCCGACTTGCGCCGACGGCGCGTGCGTTTCATCGGCGACGCGGAAGCGCGCATTCGCGAAGACTACCTGCGCATCCTGCGCTTCTTCCGCTTTTCCGCAGAGTACGGCAGGGGTCAGCTCGATGCGGACGGGCTGGCCGCTACCGTGGCACTGAAGCAGGGGCTAACCAGCCTCGCCGCCGAGCGCGTCCGTAGTGAAATTCTGAAGCTGCTCGCCGCGCCGTTCGCCGCCGATGTGGTGCGGACGATGGACCAATGCGGCATCCTGCAACTGGTTCTATCGCAGCAGACCGATCCCGATTGCCTGGCGCGCTTTGCGGCCATCGAGGCGGCGCTTGGGCAACCTCCCGACGCTATCGCGGGCCTTGCGGCACTTGCCGCCAGTGATCCGTCCGCGGCAGCGTCTCTGGCGGCGCGTCTCCGTCTCTCGAACGCGGAGACGGCGGCACTGGAAAGAGCTGCTATCGTTAATGCGGATCTCGATCCAGCGCAGTCCGATGCGGCGGCGCGCGTTGCTCTCTACCGCATGGGCGCTGAGGCATTCAGGCGGGCCGTGCGCGTCGCCTGGGCGCGATCCGGCGTGTCTCCGACGGATAACGACTGGCGTCGCCGTGCCCTGCTGGCGGATCGCTGGAGCCCGCCGACGATGCCCTTCACCGGCGGCGACGTCGTAGCACTCGGCGTCGCTCCCGGACCGGCTGTCGGCGAGGTGCTGAGGGCCTTCGAAGCATGGTGGACCGCGAACGGATTTGTCGATGATTCCGTGGTGCAGCGCGATGAGCTAAAAAAACTGGCGCGGAAGGCGCTTGCTTAACAATTCATGAAAATTCACTTCACCCCGGCGCGAAGGCACACTAGTGTCCCGGCCGGGGTATTCAGATTTGTAATGCGTCGAGGGGGACTTCCCTAAATGGATAATATCCAACGCGAACGCGCGCGTTCGCTGAAGTTCATGCAAATTGTCTTTGCCGGTCTCGCTCTTTTTTGTCTGGCGGGCGCACTTGCCGTTTCCACGCGCGGCGCCGATCTCGGGCTTCCTGAGGCGTCGACATACGCGCTTTCGATGGCCTTTCTTGTCGTCGGCATCATCGACACCGCCCTTCTCTTTGCCTGGGAACACATTTTCCACCGCATGGACTTCTGAGCTCCCGGCGCGGCCAGTCGCCGTGCGTTTGAGGGCTCCGGGTGTGCGCTAAAGCTGCGCACGCCTCCCGGTGACAGCAATTACGCCGTCGCGCCGCAGGTCACCGTCATACGCCTGTAACATGAATCCGGTCCTACCTTTCGCATGGAGAGCTTAGCGATTGGGGGCCGAACTTGAGCGCCGCGACCGCGACTGGAGATACACGTTACCGCGCCGTATTTATTTCCGATGTCCATCTCGGAATGCGCAATTCACAAGCGCCGGCACTTCTTGAATTTCTAAAATCCGTCGAATGCGAGACGCTCTATCTCGTCGGCGACATCATCGATTTCTGGAAGTTCCGCCGCGGCCCGCACTGGCCGCAAAGCCACAACGACGTCCTGCAGAAGCTGCTGCGCAAGGCGCGCAAAGGCACGCGCATCGTCTTCATTCCCGGCAATCATGACGATGGGCTTCGCGACTACACGGGCATGAATTTCGGTGGTGTCGAATTGCGACGCGACGCCATCCACGAGGGCGCCAACGGCAAGCGTTACCTGGTTCTGCATGGCGACGAGTTCGACGTCGTGGTGCGCTACGCGCGCTGGCTCGCGTTCCTCGGCGACCAATCCTACGACGCGGCACTGGCACTCAACGTACCGTTGAATTTCGTGCGCCGCGTGTTCGGTCTGGGTCACTGGTCGCTATCAGCGTTCCTGAAGCTCAAGGTCAAGAGCGCTGTCAACTACATCGGCGAGTTCGAGGATGCGCTGGCGAGCGAAGCGCGCCGTCGCGATGCCGCCGGTCTCATCTGCGGCCACATCCATCACGCGAACGACCGCATGATCGACGGCATCCACTATCTCAATTGCGGCGACTGGGTGGAGAGCTGCACGGCGATCGCCGAACATTTCGACGGCCGTTTCGAAATCCTCCGCTGGAAGGTCGAGGTTGGGCGGCGCGCCACGCAGTCTGTGCCCAGCGCTCGGCTCATCGAAGCAGCTTAAATCCGTTACTGCCAGCCGGAGGGTCCGGCTTGGCGCATGGAGACGACCACGTGAACGCATCCGCAAAAGTCATGGGGCCGGACAGCATCGACCTGCTGAGCGAGGCCGTGCATCAAAATAAGGCGTTGAGCTTCGCGGGCCTGCTCGAACGAACATTCACGTTCGCGTTTCGCTCGATGGTCTATCCGCAAATCTGGGAAGACCCGCGCGCCGACATGGAAGCGCTGGAACTCACGCCACAGAGCCGCATGATGACGATTGCGTCGGGCGGCTGCAACGTGATGAGCTATCTCACCGCGAACCCGGCACGCATTTACGCCGTCGATCTCAACGAGACGCATATCGCGCTGCTGAAGCTGAAGCTGTCGGCGGCGCAGCACCTGCCGAACCACGCGACGTTTTATCGTTTCTTCGGTTGCGCCGACGATCGCCGCAACGTACCTCTCTATTGCGATCTCGTCGCGCAGCATCTCGACGGCGACACGCGCGCTTATTGGGACGGCCGCGATCTCAGCGGACGCCGCCGCATTTCGCGATTTTCCCGAAATTTCTATCGCTACGGTTTGCTCGGACGTTTCATCACGACCGGGCACATCCTTGCGCGCGTGCTCGGAGTCAATCCGCGCCGTATCCTCGACGCGCGCACGATCGATGAGCAACGCCGGATTTTTAATGACGAGATCGCGCCGGCCTTCGATCATCCCGTCTTGCGCTGGATTACATCGAAGCGTGCATCGCTCTTTGGCCTCGGCATTCCGCCCGTACAGTATGATTCTCTTTCGGACGGCGGCGCGCGGCCGATGGCAGAGGTTCTGAAAGAGCGTGCCGAGCGTTTGGCGACGGCCTTCGATCTCAAGGACAACTATTTCGCCTGGCAGGCGTTCGGGCGTGGCTATGCCCCGCAAGGCGAGGGCCCGTGTCCGCCCTATCTCGACAAAGCCAACTACATGGCGGTCAAAACGCGAACGAATCGCGTCGCGGTCGTTCATGACAACATGATCCATTTTCTTGCTGGCGAGCCGTCCGAGAGCCTCGATCGCTATGTGCTGCTCGATGCGCAGGACTGGATGGATGATGCGGCGCTCAACGCCTTATGGCGCGAGATCACCCGCACAGCGCGTCCGGGCGCGCGCGTGATCTTCCGCACAGCCGGAGCGGAGAGCGTCTTACCGGGGCGCGTTTCCGATGCGCTACTGAGATATTGGACCTACGACGCCACGCGCTCGGCCGAGATTCATGCCAAAGACCGCTCGGCCATTTACGGCGGCTTTCATCTTTACATCAAAGCCAGCTGACGGAGTTCCGATGACGGACACGGCGGCGATCGCGATGG
Source organism: Hyphomicrobium sp. (assembly GCA_035538995.1). Classification (GTDB taxonomy): domain Bacteria; phylum Pseudomonadota; class Alphaproteobacteria; order Rhizobiales; family Hyphomicrobiaceae; genus Hyphomicrobium_B. The sequence goes on from DATLJG010000056.1 coordinate 3,893, forward strand.
ATGCCATCTACCGGCGCCAGCGATTCATCTACGATCTGACGCGGCGGCATTATCTGATCGGGCGCGATCAACTGATCACCGATCTTGCACCGCCGCCCGGCGGATCGGTGCTTGAAATCGGCTGCGGCACGGCCCGCAATCTGATCTGCGCCGCGCGCCGGTATCCCAATGCTCGCTTCTACGGCATCGACATTTCGGACGAGATGCTGAAAACCGCGCGGGCTTCGATTGCGCGCAGTCCGGCGCGCGGCATCATTCAAGTTGCACAAGCCGATGCCACGTCGTTCTGCCTCGAAAGACTTTTCAACCTTGGCAGCGTCGATCGCATTTGCATTTCGTATGTCTTGTCGATGATTCCGCCGTGGGAAGCCGTGCTCGATGCGGCGGCGGGAAAACTATCAGATGGCGGCTCACTGCATGTCGTCGATTTTGGAACGATGACGGCGATGCCCGATGTTGCGCGACGCGCCATGCTCGCGTGGCTCCGGCGTTTTAGCGTGACGCCGCGCAGGGATTTGAAGGACGTCATTTATTCGGTTGGCGCGCGCCACGGCCTCGACGTTTCATTCCGCGAGGGCCAATTCGGTTATGCGGCGCATGCCTCGATCGGACGCAAAAAATTGGACATGAAAAAAGGTGAGCGTCGCGCGCTCACCTCAACCGAAGCCATTGCTTCGCAAATTTAGCTGACGTTCGGTCCGCGCAATTGCTGGAGCGCCGATTGAATACGACGCCAGTCTTGGGCGAGGTTTTTATCGCCCCGCTCCTCCAGCGTGCGAATCGTCTGGGCCGCTTCGGCCAGCGCCTTGGTGCCGTGCGCCTCATAAAGCTTGCGCGCGTGCGTCTGAATTTCGACCGCGTTCATAGCCTTTGCCTCCTTGGTCGTTTCCTCTCGATCTCTAAACTTAAGATACGGCGCGGCGATGCAAACCGCTGGAAACAAAATTTGATCGAAGTTTGAACGTTGCGCATATGCGAAAGCCCCCGGAATCCAGGGGCTTTCGGCTTGCTTCTGCCAATCGTTTCAGGACACGTGCACGTTCATCAGTGAGTGACCGGCGCCGCCGCCGCTGGCTTTCCCGCAGCGCCGTTGGTGGCGATTGCCGCTGGGGGCGGCGCTTCCTGAACGGCGTCCTTCGCGGGTTCGGCTTCCGCAGCGACGGGTTCCGCAGCAGGTTCCGGAGTGGCCTCCGCCGCCGGCGCAGTTTCGGCGGCCGGTGCCTCCGCAGCCGGTGCCTCGGCAGCCTCCGATTCAGCAGCTGCCGGTTCAGCAGGGGCTGCTTCCGCGGTTGCCTCCTCGGCCGGAACTGCTTCAGCGGGCGGCTCTGCTGCTGCTTCCTCAGCGGCGGCAGGTTCGTCCGAAGACGCTTCAGCAGCCGGAGCCGCCTCCGCAGCGGGTTCTTCGGTTGCCTCGGCCTCGGCGGACTCTGCTGGGGCAGCATCTGCCGCCACCGGCTCTTCCGCAGCGGCTTCCGATGCAACAGCCTCAGCCTCGGCTGCAGGTTCTTCCGAAGCTGCCTCGGCTGCCGCCGCTTCAGGTTCGGACGCTTCCGCAGCAGGTTCCGCTTCAGCTTCGGCTGCAGCTTCTTCGGCATCGACGTTTTCGTTTGCCGCCTCTGAAGCTTCCTCTGCAGCTGCCTCGACGGGAGCTTCGGCAGCTGCTTCCTCTTCGGCAGCGGCGACTTCCGCTGTCGCCTCGACCGTTTCGGCGGCCGCCTCTTCCTGAGCCGCCTCCTCGACGGCTGCAGGGGCTTCCGGCGGAGCGAGAGCGGTCACCAACTCGCCGATCGCCCGTTCGACCGCCTTCATGGCCTTGTAGTCCGACGTGGCTTCAACACGTGCTTGAACGCCTTGGTGTAACTCCTTGAGCTTGGACAGAATATCTTCCGACATCTATTCTTTCCCTTCTTCTTGGAATTTTGACAAAAGTCTCCCCTTCATCAGCGCATGACTGTTCATGCGGATGCTCGTCTTCGAATTGTCCAGTAATGCGCAAGAATAAATGTACAGGAATTCTCGCCGAGGCGAACACCTGCGACAGGCTGTCAACAGGTATAAGTTCGGTCTCGACGATGTGCCCGTTGACGTCATCGCGGCGACGCGCTTGGGGATTTTTGGGGGAAATCACTTCGGTCTCTCAACCATAGATTGATTTTACGTCGCTGATGATGAGAAACTCCGGGTCATGGGGGAGCATCAGAGGGCGCCGTTTATCGGACTCGATTTCATGCGGGGCGCGGCCGCTCTTGCCGTTTGTCTGGCGCACGTGCGCGGCTCGTCGTTTGTCGAATACGGCGCGTTGCCGGCCACGTCTCAGACCGGGTTGGTCGCGGCGTTCTACGGTCTGACGCGGCTCGGCCATGAGGCCGTTATGGTCTTCTTTGTCTTGAGCGGCTTTCTGGTCGGCGGCCAAGTCCTTCGACGCGCGCGCTCGGGAACATTCGTGCTTCGCGATTATGCGATCGAAAGATCGAGCCGCATTTTCACTCCGCTGATCCCGGCTTGTCTGCTGACAGTCGCGCTCCAATCCATTGCATTCAAATCGGCGCCGGAGTGGTGGCTGCTGCCGATCAACATTCTTGGATTGAATAATGTCATCGCTCCGACGCTTAGCGGGAATGCGCCGCTGTGGAGCCTAGCTTACGAGATTTGGTTTTATGTCGTCGCGGGCGCAGCGGCGTATCTGATAGTTACACGTTCCGTCACGGCATTCGTTGCGCTTGCGTTCGGCATCCTGATTTTTTCAATCCTGGATGCGCGCTTCCTCGCCTTCTGGTGCCTCGGCGCTTTTGCAATTTTTCTTCCTGAAAAACCTAAAGGCGCGGCGGCACTCGGAGTGTTGCTGGTCGCCGTCGGCATCGTCACGTTCGAGCTTTCCTCAGCCAGCAAGTCGTTTGCGAGCATCGCCTATCTGCCGCCAGCCGCTTCCGAAACTCTAATCTGTGCCGGGGCGGCGTTTCTGCTGCCGGTGATGTGTTCCGTGGAGGCGGGCGCCGCTCTTGCGTTCGTTCGGCGGCCGGTCAAATACCTCAGCAAAATTTCCTATACGCTCTATCTGGTCCACTATCCGATCAACACGGCGCTTGAGAGCGTTTTCCCAAAATCACTCGACATATCATTTGCCGGAATCGTGCAATTTGTGGCGCGGCGGCTGGTGATTTTCGTTTGCGTGCATGGTCTGTATTTGGCTTTCGAAGCCAACACTCCGAAGATTCGCCGCTGGATCAGGTCGGCGATAAGCGATCCGGGCTACGCTGCGAATGCATAGCGGTTTCGAAACAACAAAAAAGCCCCGCATCGCTGCGGGGCTTTATTCTTTTTAGTGGCGCCGGGCGACTCCCCTGCGGGGAGCCGGCCGCCCGGCGCGATTGGTGGAGGTGGCTTAGAAGTCCATGCCGCCCATTCCGCCCATGCCGCCCGGAGCAGCGTGCGAATGACCGCTGTCCTTCTTCGGCACGTCGGCGATCATGGCTTCCGTGGTGACGAGCAAGCCAGCGACCGATGCAGCGTCCTGGAGAGCAGCACGCACGACCTTCGTCGGGTCGATGACGCCCTGCGAGTAGAGATCGCCGTACTGGTGCGTCTGGGCGTTGTAGCCATACGCATACTTGGAGTTCTCAAGGATCTTGCCGACGATGACCGAGCCATCTTCACCAGCGTTGGTGAAGATCTGGCGGGCCGGAGCCTGCAGCGCCTTGCGAACGATCTGGATGCCGACCTTCTGGTCTTCATTGTCCGACTTCAGCGACTCGAGAGCCTTGCTGGCACGCAGCAGAGCCACGCCGCCACCCGGAACGATACCTTCTTCGACAGCCGCGCGCGTTGCGTGCAGTGCGTCGTCGACGCGGTCCTTGCGTTCCTTGACTTCGACTTCGCTGGCGCCGCCGACCTTGATGACGGCTACGCCGCCAGCCAACTTCGCCAAACGCTCCTGCAGCTTCTCGCGGTCGTAGTCGGAGGTCGTCTCTTCGATCTGCGCCTTGATCTGCTTCACGCGGGCTTCGATGTCGGCCTTCTTGCCAGAACCGTCGACGATCGTCGTGTTTTCCTTGTCGATCGTGACCTTCTTGGCGCGGCCAAGCATTTCGAGCGTGACCGTCTCGAGCTTGATGCCGAGATCTTCCGAGATCACCGTGCCGCCCGTCAGGATCGCGATGTCCTCGAGCATGGCCTTGCGGCGATCACCGAAGCCCGGAGCCTTGACGGCTGCAACCTTGAGGCCGCCACGCAGCTTATTAACGACGAGCGTTGCGAGAGCTTCGCCTTCGACGTCTTCAGCGATGATGAGGAGCGGCTTGCCCGACTGAACGACGGCTTCCAGAACCGGAAGCATCGCCTGCAGACCCGAAAGCTTCTTCTCGTGGATGAGAATGTAGGGGCTCTCAAGCTCTGCGATCATCTTGTCGGCGTTGGTGATGAAGTACGGCGAGAGATAGCCGCGATCGAACTGCATGCCTTCGACGACATCGAGTTCGAAATCGAGCGTCTTCGATTCTTCGACCGTGATGACGCCTTCCGAACCGACCTTGTCCATCGCTTCGGCGATCTTCTTGCCGACGATTTCATCGCCGTTCGCCGAGATCGTGCCGACCTGAGCGATCTGATCCTTCGCGACCTTCTTCGAGTTGGTCTTGAGATCATCGACGACGGTCTGGACAGCGAGATCGATGCCGCGCTTCAGATCCATCGGGTTGGCGCCAGCGGCAACCGACTTCGCGCCTTCGCGAACGATCGCCTGAGCCAAAACCGTTGCCGTCGTGGTGCCGTCGCCGGCGAGATCGGCCGTCTTGGAGGCGACCTCCTTCAGCATCTGGGCGCCCATGTTCTCGAACTTGTCTTCGAGCTCGATTTCCTTGGCGACCGTCACACCGTCCTTCGTGATGCGGGGTGCACCGAACGACTTTTCGATGACGACGTTGCGGCCTTTCGGGCCAAGCGTCACCTTGACTGCGTTGGCAAGAATGTCGACGCCGCGCAGCATGCGCTCGCGAGCATCTTGGGCGAATTTGACGTCTTTAGCTGCCATTTAAGCAACTCCTGAGTTTGATGAAATGCTTCGGAGGGGAAATGGATTTAAGCGGCGGCTTTCTTCTTGGCAGGCGCTTCGAGGACGCCGAGGATGTCGCTCTCCTTCATGATCAGGAGATCGTTGCCGTCGATCTTCACTTCGCTACCCGACCACTTACCGAACAGCACGCGATCGCCGACTTTGACGTCGAGGGGATTGACCTTGCCCGCTTCGTCGCGAGCACCGGGACCAACAGCAACAACTTCGCCCTGCTGAGGCTTTTCCTTGGCGGTGTCAGGAATGATGATGCCGCCAGCAGTCTTGGCTTCTTCCTCAATTCGTTTCACGACCACACGATCGTGGAGAGGACGGAACGTCATGGGACTAACCTCATGAATAGATTTGATGATTTATAATTCTTCGCGACCTGGGAGGCTGCGGCTGGACTGGAGAATCGCATCGCAAACGACTTGCTGATACGACGAGCCAGCCACCCCACTCAGCGCGACGGATATATGCGGTCGGCCGTTAGCACTGTCAAGAAGTGAGTGCTAAGCATTCGCCAATTCGTGCGAAAGGGTTTAGGCGGCCGAAAGATTGGCATCCCAAGCGGCCCCCAAAATAGCTTCGGGGGCGCCCGACGTTGTGCGCGAAAGCCGGTCCGGAGAATGAATCAAGGACCGCGCGTTCATCCGCAGTCCCCAATTTCAACCATACGTTTTTAGCGATTTGCAATCCGCCGTTACCCGTCATGTGCGGCGGAATAAAGAAAGGTCGTGTGTTCGTTAGATTTCAAAATCCACGAGCTTGGCACCCTTCTTCAGACGCTCAACGAGCCAATTTGGTTTGCGTCCGCGGCCCGTCCAGGTATCGGAGCGATTTTCAGGATTGGCATACTTGGCAACGCCGACGGACTTCGCTTTACCCGGTCCACGTCCGCGCGTAGCACCGAACAATTCGGCGACAGAGAAGCCGTGCGTTTCGGCCATGTCGGCCATTTTCTTTTTAAGATCGGAACGCTCGCGATCACGCGCCAAGGCAATGGCCTTCTGCACCTTGGCTTCAAGATCAACAAGTTCCTTTAGAGAAAGCTTGTCGACATTGAAT
>DATLJG010000057.1:0-4486 GCA_035538995.1 Hyphomicrobium sp.
GGCCACGCCATCGCGATAATAAACAAAGCGAATGCCAGCGGAGCAAAAACCGTTTCCGCGACGGAAAGCGCGGCGACCGTCAATATGACGGTGCACACGCCGAACATCGCGACAAGCGCGCGGCGCGACTCGAGCGGAGGCGTTGGTATGGGACCGGTCACAACGGGAACTGTGATCCCGGCCAAGTCACCGGTCAAGAAATCCGTTGGTGCGGAGGTAAATCATTTCACGTCCGTTGAACGACGACCGCAGATCCGGTGTCCCTGCCCCGCCAGCCCGGAGGGAGCTACAGCCTTCGACTGTCATAAGCCCAATGGAGAAGAGCTTGGCGCTGTCGCTTGCGGCACGACAGATCACAAGGCTCGCAGTTGCGCTGAATCTGACGGATGTGGCGCTTCATCGCCTTCCATCTGCCGATCTGGCGGGCATCCTCTTCCGGCAAACGTCGTCCGCTGTAGTAGCGGCAATACCATTGAAACCAGCCGCGCGGATCATCGGAATAAATCCAACCCTTCCTGCGCCATTCCGATAGCGGCTGGCTGGCGTCAACGCCGAAGAAATTTAATGAGGGATCTTTGCCGCCGACCGCGAGCTTGGCGCCTGCAAACCAGCTTGCGGGAAATTCATCCCTGCAGTCGGTCAGATACTTACCGCCGAACACGCCAAGGCGCAGCATTTCGGCTGGCGTCAACTCGGGTTGGAATTCAGGATCAAAGCTGCGGCCGGCCGACTTGACGCGCTGATAGCGGTAGTTCCTCTGCATGCGATCATTCACAACGACTACAGTCTTTTTCATGCTCGGCTCGGATTTCTACAAAGCGCTGCATCAACCGAACAAATATAGTAACGGCCGGCCCTTGGGGGAAAGGACCGGCCGTCGTCATGGACCCAGTTGCGGCCGGGGGAGCCTCTGGGTCGCAATATCCTCGCGAGAGGGATCGCGAGGAATTCGTCTGCGCGGGTCATCATCCGACCCTCGACTGAGGGACGGGAGTCAGAGGTCGGTCACACGCTGCGGATCGGCGGATGCGAGCGCGGCAGCCCGCACGGCCTTCGGCGGATAGATCCACACCGTATTGATCTCTTGTTTGGTTTTCTTAGCCTCGGTTCCGACCATCTCCACCTTGCGATCCCAGCCGCGCGTGAAAATCGCACCGGCCGTCCCGAGATCGAGGCAAGTCACGTAGGCCTTCTGATGATAAGGCGTAGTCGGTTCTCCGAGCAGCTCCGCCGCCGCGTTGTGACCGGCAAACGCACCCATGCGTGTCGCATGCTGGCACGACATCAGCGCGTAATTGCCGTCATCGTCACACGCCGCCTTGGCCGCATCGCCGGTGGCAAAGACATTGGGCACGCCCGCGACGTGCAGCTCCCGGTCAACCAATAGTCGCCCAAAGTTGTCGCGTGCGCCGGGAACTTGCGTGGTCAGCGGCGCGGCGCGCATGCCGGCTGCCCAAATGACCGTTGCACTCTCGATGTGCTCTCCATTGGAGAGCGTAACGCCGTCCTTGTCCAATTCGGTAACGCCGACTCCGAGGTGGCTTTCGACGCCGAGCTTGCGAAGCGCATCCTCAATGAGGGGACGCGGTCCCGCACCCATGTCGGAAGCAACAGCTTCATTCCGGTCCACGATGACGACGCGGATATCTGCGTCGCTTCCGAGCACCGCGCGCAACCGGGCCGGCATCTCGGTGGCCGCCTCGATACCCGTGAACCCGGCGCCGGCAACGACAACCGTATTCCGTGCCTTTGTTGCCGGTTGGCGCGCCAGACTCTGGAGATGCCGGTCGAGCGCCATCGCGTCATCGAGCTGATCCACGCTGAACGCATGCTCGGCAAGGCCTGGTATATTGGGACGGAACAAGCGGCTGCCCGTCGCAACGATTAAACGGTCATAGTCGAGTGTCGTTGTCGCGCCGTCGGCGATTGCGACAGAGCGGCGCGTCGTATCGATCGACTCAGCACTTCCCTGCACATAGATGACGTCGATGGCTTTCAGCACATCCTGCAGCGGTGCCGTCAGAGTTTCAGGCTTTGGCTCATAGAGCCGGGGGCGGACCACCAGGGTTGGCTCCGGCGCAACCAACATGATCTCAAGATCGTTCGGCGATACGCCCTTGATGTCGCGCAGACGGGCGGCGGACAGCGCTGCATACATGCCGGCAAACCCGGCTCCGATAATGACAAGTCGCATGTGTGGACTCCTTTTAAGAGGTTGCATGCCTCCACCGCCGCTGGCCGTTGGGCAGCGGATTTCGCTGTGGCGCGGAGGTTGAAGAGCGTCAGGCTGAGAGCGGGTGTTTCTCGATCATGGTCCTCTCTCCTCGAACTTGGGATCGCGTGGGCACCATGATGATTTAGCGAAAGGAGGTATCGGACTGCGCCAGAGGGATTGCTTCGCTTGCAGCGATATTGCTGTTAAGCCGCGAGGCGGCGCCATTCGCCCGGAGAAATTCCGGTCAACCGCTTGAACGCCGCGGCGAAGGCTGTCTGCGAGGCGTAGCCGAGCGCCACCGCGACCGTGACGATCGAATTCGAAGGATCGCGCAGCATGGTCTTGGCTTGCTCAAGCCGGTATTGCCTTAACCAGGCATGTGGCGACAGTCCCATGCTGTCCTTGAAGGCGCGGCAGAAGTGAAATCGCGATAAGCCCGCATCCGCCGCCAGCGCTGAAAGAGAGACATCCGCATCGCTGTCGGAACGAAGACGCTCGATCGCGCGGCGCAAGACCTTGGGCGATAGGCCACCCGACGCCGATTGAGGCGCGACCGGCGCGCCGGTGTGCGCAACCAGCAGCCGGGTCGCGAGCAGATCCGTGATTTGCTGCCGGAACATCGCGTCCAGCGTTTCGCTTCCCTCCAGCGCTTCCGCGGCCGTCGTCAGCAAGCGCGACGTGATGGGATCGAGATAGCCGGTCCGTTCGATGAGCTCCTTCGGCGCAACATTGCCGGCCTCGTTGGCAATGCGCTCAAGCGTTGCTTGCGGAAGATAAAGTTGCACCACGTCTACCGGCCCGGCGATGTCCCATCGTGCGCTGGAACCCGCCGGAATAATCGTTACGGCCCCGGCGCGCGCCATTCCGGAAGCAACGGTCCGGCCGCTGCGCCGCTCCAGGCGCTCCATAGTACCGATGTAGGTCATGACGACATGATCTTGCATCGGCTGCACGACATCATGGAGCGCGCCGTGATTCCAATGAGCGATAGCTCCGCTGCTGGAATCGGAAACAATGCGCAACGGATCGGTATGGAGAACGCGCGCCATCTCCTCGTTTGCCGGGCGTCGATCGGAAGCCGGGCGAAGTCGCTCGCTCGCTTCGGACGCGGCGAGCACATCTCTTCGTCGAGGATCGAGCAAAATTTTCCTGCTCATGGAGCTATGCGTCTGGGTGCGACGCCTCTCTCGTAGGTTTGACCGATGGCCCAAGCCGTGATCGCAAGTCCCAAGAGCGCGGGCAGAGTCACCGCCGGAAAGTCGCGCGGTATGACGGAGGCCGAGCAGATGCCGACGGCCACTTCCCAAAAGTGAAACAGGGCATGACCCGATAGCCAGATCGATGGGGCCGCCCAACAGATGACGCGCAGATCCGGCCGCACCGCTCCCAAGAGAAACGCACCGCCGATGAGAAGAAAGATCAGCCCGATATCGCGCACAAAATGTTGATTGAATGGCCCTGTCGTCGTCACGCCGGGAACGGCAAAGTACCAGTTCTCTGGAGCGACAAGCATGAATGCGCCGTTGGCGATGGCGGCAACGCCGAGCAGCACGGCTAATCCGATACAGATGGGTTTCAGCATAATTGTTCCTCGCAGTGTCAAATGGTCAGCCTCGCACCAACCCACGGGTTAGTGCTGCACTGCCTGCGTCCTCAGCCAATCGTCAAAGCTGATTGCGCCCAGGTGCGGATGGTCGCCCGGCGTTAGCGATGTGTCGTCGAGCTGCGCACCGAAATAACGAGCGTGAACGTCCGCGATAACCTGTCGCCGGTCGCCCTTGGCCGCAAGATACTTGCGAGCGATGACGTCGAGCGGAATTTTTTCCGGCCCTGCAACTTCAACAATTCCGTTCACCGGAGCAGCGACTGTAACTTCGGCCAATACGGCAGCGACGTCGTCGGCGGCGATGGGCTGCAGCAGAGCCGGCGAGAGGCGGATGAAGTCGCCGTCCGCGCCTGCCTGGACGATGCCGCTTACGAACTCATGGAATTGGGTCGCTCTCAGGATGGTGTAGGGAATTTTGGAAGCCTCTATGAGCTTCTCCTGGGCCGCCTTGGCACGGAGGTAGCCGCTTTCCGGCACTCGATCCGTGCCGACAACCGACAGCGCAACATGGTGCCCGACACCAGCCGCAGCTTCGGCTGCCAAGAGATTGCGTCCCGAGCGCTCGAAAAATTCCAGAACGGCCTTGTCCTCGAACGAGGGCGAATTCGCCACATCGACGACCACCTGTGCGCCTAAAAGAGCTTCGGCCAAGCCTTCCCGCGTCA
>DATLJG010000058.1:0-4912 GCA_035538995.1 Hyphomicrobium sp.
CGGTGTGTTGGGGTGGCTCGTCGCTGCCGAAAGGCGAGCAGACGTCCGCTTCCAACGAAGATGCCAAAGAGGCAAAACCCGCTAAGAAGGCAGCTGACGCCGAGGAGCACCAGGCTCCGAAAAAGAAGAAGGAGCTCGCCAAGAAGTCAGAGGCGGCTGTCGAGAAAAAGAAGACTGCCACACTGAGGATTGCTGATCCGAAAAAGCCTGTTCATCATGTGGCCAAGGCAGTGACGGAACCCGCTGAAGCGCCAGCCGCTGCAGCAGCGGCAGCATCTGAGACGCCCGCGCCGGAGGCCACGACCGCACAATCGGAGCCGGTGGCGGCGAAACCCGTTGAGACCGGGTCCTTGAGCGAACCGGCTGCCAAGCCGAAGGCGCACCACACCGAGAAGCCGGCTTCGCAGGCACCTGCAGCGAAATCCGGTGGGGACTCGGGTTATCCGACACCGATGCCGCCGCAAAGCCCACCGGAGAATTGAGCCGCGGGCGCTTAAGCGCGTTCAAGCACTGAAGATTTTATAGATTGTCCGCTTCGTATCGACGTGATGCGAGGCGGACATTTTTTTGAGTGATTGAATGGCTTCGATCAGAGCTACGCCGTCACGCGGACTTCGGCGAGTTTCATCTCGATGATCTGGCGATTAAACGGCTTCAGAAGGAAATCGTCGGCGCCGTTGGCGAGAGCCCGCTTGATCTCGTGCGGATCGCTTTCGGTTGCGACGTAAATAATCTGCGGCCGCCGTTCGAGCGGCAATGTGCGCAGCTTGCTGATGAATTCAATGCTGTTGGCATCCGGCATGCGCCAATCGACGAGAATGTAATCGGGCGATTCGGTTCTCAGGCGCTCGAGTGCCGCCACGGGACCGTCGGCTTCGCTGACGCGAAATCCCAAGCTCTCGAAGATGAGCCGGGTGAATTTTCTGATGACCTCCGAGTCGTCGACGATGAAGCAATGCAGCATTTGTTCGATGTCTCGCGCACCTATGAGATCGCGGGGCTTGCAGCCGTCGCGAACCGCGAAACAATGCCTGCTAAACACTTAAGGCGTCGTTAAGCTCTGGGGCGAAGTAAGGCCGCTAGGTGAGCGACGCCGTTGCGCCGTCGCTCACGCCGCCGGTTTGGCGACCAGGAGAATGTCAGCTCCGTCTTTTAGAATTTCGAGCCGCATTCCGGCCGTCGGCGCGATGCGCCAAGTGTAATAGGCCTGGATCGACATGGCATCGAGCGCCAGCGGTTTACCGGCGACGAAATCGGTCAGGTATTGGGGTGGGCGAGCTCCGGTGCCTTTGCAGCGGATGAGATAGCTCGGTTCCTCGAAAGAGCCGGCGATGGCGACATCGATTTCGCCGCCGCGCGGAAGAGCGGTCACGGCTGACGCGATCAGGTTGAGCAGGAGTTTGACCTTGTCCTTGGCCACGAAGCCGGGAGCGCCGCGCCAGATCAGCTTATGCTTGCCCTGCGTGATCTTGATGAATCCGTGCGAAATTTTCTCGGCGGTCGAGAGGTCGATCATCGCGCCTGCGGAACCGGCCGCGCCAAAAGCAAAGCGGGCGAATTCGAGTCGCGCCGAGGCTTGCTCGGTGACGTTGCGGATGACGTTCAGGGCGTAGCTCTGCGCTTGCGCATCATCGTCCTCGTCGAGGATTTCCAAGCCGTTGAAGATGGCTCCGACAGGATTGATGATGTCGTGACAGATGCGACTCGAAATCAGAGCGGCTAGCTCGAGATCGGTCGGCGGTACGCGCTGGTTCATTCTTTAGCCTTTTTGCTGCCCGTAGCGAACGGGTGATAGCTGCCTCGAACGCGACAGCGCGACGCGAGCCGGGCGGGCTGCTTGCGAATTTATTCCATATCCTGATACATGCGCCGTATCGCGGTTGCCAAGTCCCGCGGCCCGCGGGGTCTGTGGGGTCCGACTTTCATTGAAGACGTGAGTCTTACGCGCCACGGTCAGGATCGCGGCGCCCATTGCCCAATGACGTATTTTGAAATCGGGATCGGCTTATTTCCGCCGGACCGGTACGAATTGGAGTTCATTCCGCCCATGCCACCGATCGACACTTGCGATCACGATGCCCTGATCTCGGCGCTGCTGCCTGCTGTTCGCGAGGTTGGACGTCTTGAGATGGCGCATTTTCATCGCGGGGTCGAATTCGAGAAGAAAGCCGACCGTTCGCCGGTGACGGTCGCCGACCGCGAGGCGGAAATCGTGCTGCTTGCGGCGCTTGCCAAGTTTGCCCCGGACATCCCCGTCGTCGCGGAGGAAGCTATGTCGGCCGGCGCCGAAACCGGCTATGCGCGCCGCTTCTTTCTCGTCGATGCGCTTGATGGAACCCGTCTTTTCATTCGGGGCAAGCCGGAGTTCTCGGTCAATATCGGGCTCGTCGAGGACGGGCGCGCGTGCTTCGGCCTGATCTTTTTGCCGCCGTCGGAGCGGTTGTTCGTGACGCGATCGGACGGCGGGGCGTATGAGGCGCGTTTGTCGCTCACCGACGAAAGGCCCATGTCCGAGATCGCGTTCAAACGCCTGTCAACGCGGACGCCCGATCCACAGGCGCTGGTCGCATTCAACAGCCGTGGCGCCGGCAGCGCCAGCGCGCAGTTGCTGGCGACGCTCAACGTGGCGGAGGCGCGTCCGCTTGGTTCGGCGATGAAGTTCTGCCTGATCGCGGCAGGCGAAGGCGATCTTTATGCGCGTTTCGGTGAAACGTCAGAGTGGGATACGGCGCCGGGGCAGGCAATCCTCGAAGCGGCGGGCGGTTCCGTCACGACCACGGACGGAGAACCGCTGACTTACGGTCATTACGAGCAAGGGTTCCGAAATCCACATTTCATCGCTTGGGGACGCCAGCCACTGTGGCGAAGCGGTGACGATGCGGAGCGGGTGGGGTCGAGCCCTTAGCTAACGCCAATTAAGCCATACTTTGGCAACAGAATCCGGCGAATCTACAGTACGGAGTTTGCCTGCGGGGGTGCGGGTGAACACTGTCAGCCAATTTCATGGCGAACGAGGGCATTCGACGAACGGGGTCACGATGATAAGCCGCGCCTTCAAGACGATGCTGCGGAAGCGACGGGTGCCGAATCGTACCGGCGCGGTGCTGGCCGCTTTGCCGCTGGCGGCGTTTGTTCTCCTCGGGGGCACATACGCTGGCGTGGCCCAGGATGCCTATCGTCCGCCGTCCGATACGTATTCGGGTCAAAGCGGAGTGAATAGCTACAACAACAACACCTACCAGCCGGCGCCGCCCCCATCGGGTGCGTACCAGCCATCGAACGGATCGTATAACAATCAACCGCCGCAGGGCGGCGGCGAGGGCGATGCTTATCAGCCGCCCAACCAAGGCTACGGCGGCAATACTTATCAGCCGTCACAACCCGCTCCAAATGACGGATATGGCGCTTACAATGGCCAACGCGATGACGGCGGCGGGTCGACAGGCTATGGCGAGCCCTATCACGCGCCGCAGGCCAACGCCGGGCCCGACGATCGATATGATCAAGGGCCTCCGCCCGACGAGCGTGGGCCAAGGCGCGATAGTTATTCGGAAGACGAAATCATCCGGGCCGGAAATCACTTCTTTGGCAAGGTGAGCGGCAGTCTGGCATCGGCGGTCGAGTGGGCCTTCCAGAAGGCCGGACGTCCGAATGGCTATATTCTCGGCCAGGATGCGGGCGGTGCCTTCGTCGCTGGCCTCGCTTACGGCGAGGGCACGCTCTACACGAAGGATGCCGGAAGTTTCAAAGTCTACTGGCAGGGACCGTCGGTCGGTTACGACTTTGGCGCGGATGGTTCCAAGGTCATGACTCTCGTCTACAACCTTCGCGATCCGTCCGAGATCTTCGATCGGTTTGGCGGTATCGAAGGATCGGCCTATCTGGTTGGTGGTGTGAGTGTGCAACTGCAAAAGGCGGGGCATGTCACACTGGCGCCGATTCGCTCCGGAGTGGGGTTACGGCTCGGTGCCAACGTCGGCTATTTGAAGTATACTCGAAATCCAACGTGGAATCCGTTTTGACATCGCGGACGCCACGCGGAAGAAACCGCGGAATCGCGGATATCTAGAAGGGAATTCGGCGCGTGGCGGGGGCCGCGCTGCCGACTAGTTCAGGGTCTGCCGCTTGATCACCCTTTATGCCGCGATGCTGGTCACACTGGGCTTCCTGATCGCGGCCCTGATCATGGTTGTCCTGTTGCCGTCTTACCGGCGGCGTATTGAACGCTTCACGACCGAAGTTCTGAAGCGCACGCTGCCTCTGACGGAGGAGGAAATTCGCGCCGACAAGGACCGGATGCGTGCCGACTTCGCGATGGAGACGCACCGGCTCGAAACGAAGGTCGAGGAAGCCGGACTTTCCGCAGCACGCCAGACGGTTGAGATCAACCGTCGCGACGCCAAGATCCAGGAACTGACGCAAGAGATCGCCGATCACAAGATGGGCGCCGATGAGCATGAGAACGCCCGTCGCGTTCTCGAACAAGCCATTCTCGATCGCCTCCCGAAAGTCGAGCAGCGTCTTGCCGAGACGCGCAAATTGCTGGCGACGCGCGACCGCGAGATCCGAAGCCTGTTGGCGACGAGCGCCAAGCAGGCCGCCGCTTTGGAACAGGCGTCGCAGATCAACGCGCAACGCGAGAAGGAGCTCGCCAAGCTCCAGACGACCCTCAATACGCGCGCGGCGCGGCATCGTTTTTCGCGCGCTGACGAGCGTGACGATGGCAGCGTGGCGCTGAAAGCGGAACTGGAAAGTCTCCGGGCGCAGAACCGGGAGCAGGGCGACCTCATCGCGAAGCTGCAAAGCACCGACGGCAAAGCGAAGGCCAGCGAGGACGACCGCGCAGCCGAGATCAAGCGTCTGACGCTGGCGCTCGCCAAGGCCGAAGCCGATCTCTCGGCGATGCAGGCAA
>DATLJG010000059.1:0-3570 GCA_035538995.1 Hyphomicrobium sp.
CCAGTGCGCGTCAATGAGGCCCGGCATCAGCACGCGACCATTTCCATCTATGATGCGAGCGTCGGGGTAGCTGGCTGTTGGGATAGGGTCTGTCGTTATCTGCCGAATGATATTGCCTTCGACGAGCAGATTGGTGGGTGCCGAGAGCTGTGCACCTTTACCGTCGAAAATCCGGACGTTCTGAAAAAGAGTGACCTGGTTGTTTGCCGGATGGACAGCGGGCGCTCTCTCGTCGGTACCCGGCGCGGACAATTCGTAGTCTTGCGCATGGCTGGCTGCGCAAAAGCCGACGAGCGCTAATCCCAGAACCAGCGATGTGCGCAGCGACCGGCCCAATCGCATGAATACAGAATGAAACGTGTTCAGTTGTGCATCAGGGGCGACTTTCGCATTCATGAGGCCATTCCGAAAATGATGTGATGTGAGATGAACTGGAGACTGCGATGATGCGCTCGATAGCGTCTGGGTCAACGTCTAATTGCCGTTTCGCGATTCCTTAGTTGACCAGTGTTTACCAAGGGGCGGAGTAGATCGATTGGTTCTCCCCGTACTGCAATTGAACACTGTGCTGACGTTTGTCTTCAAACTTGCGGAAGTTTGAAATCAAAGTTCTGATATTTGCGGACGGTGAATTGCAGCAGACGTTTCAGCCGACTTCGTGCAAACAAGCTGATGATTTTGATGCATCTACGTGCTATCAACGGCACCGGACGGGACACTTTTGGGAGCGACCTTACCGACAACCAAGGAGTCCAAAAAATGAGAATTGCTATCGCGACGGTTTTTTCTGCGCTCCTGCTTGGCACAGCATTGGTGCCAGCATTTGCCGACGATCAGCCGGCAGCAAATGATCCTGCGCGCCATAGAATGGGCGACGAGGGAAAATTGCCGGCGACCGATAGTACGACAACTCGTGTTCCAGAAATGGGCGCGGGCACTGGCGAAAGCAGCGGTACCGACGGGCGCCACAGAATGGGTGACGAAGGCAAACTCCCCGCGACAGGCAACACGACCACCCGGGTTCCTGAGCAAGGTGCCGGTACGCAAAACCCGAACTAACTGCATTCATCAGCTTTGAAAACGATGTGATTGACGAAAAGCGCGATCGGCGACATTCGCTCGATTGAACGCGGTATTGCCGATTGCGCCACTAGGAACGGACGTTTCTGTGCCATTGATCGAAAACAAGTGACGTCCGGCGTGTATCCATGAAGGGATATAACGACCTCCGGGCGCGGTTTTCTGGGCGCTCCAATTAACAAGCTCCGCGATAGCCAATTCTCATTTCGTTGGGTTGACGCCAATTCGGCAGGGATTGGTCGCTACGCGATACACGGTAAATTGCATCTGAGATATTGGATTAGAAACGATAGTTTCGAGAAAGATCAACACGAGTGCCGATTTGAGTGTAGATTTGTCGAGGCTCGGCGCAGGGGCGCGCTCTTAGCAAAGTCTGGAGGCGTCATGAAATACGTCACTTTGACATCCGCCGCTGCCGCTATCGTTTCAGTTATGATGTTATCTGGGCCGGCGACAGCGGCTCCAATTGGTGTTTCAGACTCAATTTCAGTTCAAAAGTCTGTTGTCTCTCAAGTGCAATGGCGTCGAGGCGGTGGCTGGCACCGGCGCGGATGGGGCGGCTATCGTGGCGGGTACCGGCGCGGATGGCGGCGCGGCTGGTACGGCGGACGCCGTTGGTATGGAGGCCGGTGGTGGGGCCCAGGCGTTGGCGTCGTGGTCGGCGGCGGCTGTCGCGCCGTGAGACGTTCGTGTGCATGGCGCTGGGGATGGGGTGGCCCAGGCTTCCGCCGCTGCGTTTGGCGGCGGGGTTGCTAAGCGCGACTAAGCGATAAGCAAAGAGAGCAGACGCCGGCGCGCTCGACGCCGTCGTTTGCTCAATAGCATCCCAAACAATCCATAGCCGCGGAGACACTCATGCTGTTCGAAGGTGGGTTTACGTTCGCCAATTTTCTCGTCGATGCGTTCGCCATATTCATATTCCTGGTATGGATATGGCTGTTGATCACGATATTCAGCGATCTATTCAGCCGCCGCGATATTTCGGCATTCGGCAAGGTCATTTGGGTCATCGCCCTCATCATCTTACCCTACATCGGAATTTTCGCTTACATCCTCACCCAGTCGGGGGGCATGGCGGAACGCCGGGAAGCGCAGATCAAGCACGCGCAGAACGAGCTTCGTCAGATCGTAGGGCACAGCACGGCCGACGAAATCGAAAAACTTGGCAAGCTGAAGTCGACCGGAGCGATTTCGCAGGTCGAATATGATCGGTTGCGAACCCGCCTTGTGCAGTAACGGTCGGCGTCCTGTCACAAGCCCGACGAGCGAACGGCATTGAACTGCGAAAGCCGACGCGGCGGGGGGCCCAGCGAGATGCTACCGTCGTAGGTATCTCGCGGGCACCTCGCCGGCATCTACAAGCGCGTCGATGCACTCCTTCGAAAGCACTTTACGGTTGCTCTCGAAACACCTGCGAAGTTGGGAGCTGCCTTGTTTGTATTGAGAGCAAAGGCTTGCGTAGTCCGCGGAACAGGCATTCTTCACCTTCCGGGAGTACGCGCCGGCTGCGGTACTGATCGCAAGGAGCGTTGCGGTCGAAAGGATTGCCAACTTTCCAATGCGATTATTCATTGCCCAGCATGTCACGAAGAGGATTCCTGAGTTGTTGTGAATGGCGTTTTATCGCGCGCGATGCCCGTTTGTATATCGCCAACGTTTATCCTGGCCCAGAGCATAGGTGGCATCAAGCTGCGGCGGGTGGGCGCTCCGTTAACCGCAATCACAACAGCAGGCTGCGTAGGTCGGCCATTTTACCTGTATTTGTTGGCCATGAAGTCGCGTTGCCGACGATGCAAAACCGATTAAGCTCCCGCACTTCGGCAGCATCGGTCCTCAGGGCTGGAGTCATCGATTGCGAAGTAAGCGGACCCGTCGGTATGTCATCGGTGTCGAAACTGCGGCCCTGATACGTTGGCTGTGTGCCGCGATTGCACTCGCCGTTGTCTTCATCCCAGCTTTCAGCGCCTACGCGGTCGATGCCCGTGTAAGGCAAGCGTGCAAAGCAGACTATTATCAGTATTGCAGCCAATTCTCGGTCGGCACCGACGAACTTCGTCAGTGCATGCGGAAGGTCGGCGAGGGGCTGTCGGCGCCCTGTCTTGTTGCTCTGGTCGAGGCTGGAGAGATCACCAAGGCCGATGTCGAGCGTCATAATGCCAAGAAGAAGGGAGCGACTGAAGCCGGTCCGCAGAACGCCAAGGGCGCCCCTGAAGCAGGCATCGTGAGCAAAAAGGCCGACAAGACCACGGCGACGAAGAAAAAAGAAAAGAGAGCTGAGAAGTCCGCGCGGGATCATAAGAAGGACTCCGCGAAGAAAGCAACAAAGAAACAGAAAGCGGAAAAAAGCTCAAAGGCTCACAAGCATAAGGCTGACAAGGACGCGAAGAAGAGCAAGGCGAACAAAGCGGTCAAGGCTGAAAAAAAGAGCAAGCACTCCCACAAGAGTAAGAAGACCGAGCACGCCGCCAAAAAGAAAGCCGATGCTAAAAC
>DATLJG010000060.1:0-8076 GCA_035538995.1 Hyphomicrobium sp.
ATGACAACGCGCTTTCCATTCGGAACCGGTATGATCCGCGAGTGATCGTTGCCGCCGGCGGGCATCATCAACCGCTCAAACCAATCTGGCGTATCGTTCAGCGGCGATGGCTCCGCTGAATGTTTCGATGCTCGAAGAAGCCGCGGAGGAGAGTCCGCATCCTGAACATAAACGCGCGCGTGTCGCAAATGCGCGACCTCGTGCGATACGATCGAGTCGAGATCCGCGAGACCATGTTCCGCGGCAATGCGCCGAACAAGTTCCTGAATGTAGCCCTCGGCGAAATCCATCGAGGCTTCGATCTCGACGTCGACGGATTGGCGTCCATTGAGGACCGCCATCGTACCTGCCACCAATGCCGCAACGAGAAGCATGACGGAAATGGCGAGCATGGCCTGGACCCGTATCGAACGGCCGAACCATCCGATGCCTGAAGGCACGCTACGCCAACGATTATGAGCGACACTGAGCATTGATTAGCCGGGCGATCCGTAGCGTCTCATGAGGTCGTCGATCGCCTCCTCCTCACTCAGGCCCGCTTTGCGCAAGTTGAAGTATTGTTGTCCGAGCGCGCCAAAACCTTCCGCGCGTCCCGTTTCGTGGACGATGTCGGTAATACGGCCAACCAGCTGAACGGCAGACTCGCTTGTATTTCGCGGCTTAAGCATCGTTTCGAGCTGAACGGCTCGGTTCGCAATCATTCTAGGATCTTCCTTAAATCGGTCTGCTGCCTTTGCGAGCGATTGACGGAGTTGCTCCGCGTCATCCGCGCTCAAATCACGACCGAGAGCCTTCTCGCGTTTGATGAGCCAAGTAACCGGATCGACACGCGACGTCGCATCGATCCACTTCGGCAGATTGTCGTTGCCTGCCAGCCCTGAATGCTTCTCGGAACTTTGATGCTCTGCCTCATGATTGGAAACCGGCTCATCGCTGCATCCTGCTGCAAACAGGACGCACGCGGCTAAGACACGAAAAATGCGAAGCGTCATGTCAAGTCACAAGTCATTGAGAAGTCGCCGAACACACCATGCGTCGGACTTTGCGATGACCTATGGCAGACGCCGCTCTGAAGTCCAGGACAACCTCTGCATCGTTCTTTGCCATTTCTTCCCGGCCCGATTTGCCGATCGGTCTGAAGACGTGCCGCTAGTTACGTTGTTACGGTCCGGCCCGTGCTGAACGCGAACTCATCGGAACACCCAGTGATCCGAGCGCGAGGTACGCCTTCCAAGAGGGGCAAGCTGGGCGAAACAAAGTGTCCAGATTTCCCTCGGACGAAAGAACGGACGATGTGTCGTGGATTTCCGTCCCGCGTCACTCGCTCGTCGACCAGAACAAAAATGCTGGGATTGGAAACGCGAGGTTAAATTGGCATGAAAAGACTCGTTAGCACATCGATGCTGATGTCGGCGTCCTGCATGGCGATAGCTGCCGCTATGCAAATGGGCGTTGCCACCAGCGCGCTTGCGAATGACAAGCTCGTCGAGCTGTCAAATAGCAACGAAAACTGGGTTATGCCGGGCAAAAACTACGATTCTAACAACTACAGCCCGATGACGCAGATCAACGCCGAGAACGTTAAGCAGCTCAAGCATGCTTGGTCGTTCTCCACGGGTGAGCTGCACGGCCACGAGGGCGCGCCGCTCGTCATTGACGGCGTGATGTACGTTCATACGTCATTCCCGAACAAGACCTTCGCCCTTGATTTGAACGATCCGGGCCACATCCTTTGGCAGCACAGCCCGAAGCAGGATCCTGCTGCCCGCTCCGTCGCTTGCTGCGACCTCGTGAATCGCGGTCTTGCTTACTGGCCCGGTGACGGAAAAGTTCCCGCACTGATCATCAAGACGCTGCTCGACGGTCATCTCGTCGCCCTCAACGCTAAGACGGGCGAAGAATACTGGAAGGTCGAGAACGGCGACATCAAGGTTGGTCAGACGCTGACGCAGGCTCCGTATGTCGTTAAGGACATCGCCATCGTCGGTTCGTCGGGTGCCGAACTCGGTGTTCGCGGCCACACGACCGCCTACAACGTCAAGACGGGCGAAATGATCTGGCGTAAGTACGCCACCGGTCCTGACGCCGAAGTCGGCATCGGTGACGACTTCAACAGCGCCAATCCGCACTATGGCCAGAAAGGCCTCGGCACGGCGACTTGGGAAGGCGATGCTTGGAAGATCGGCGGCGGCACCAACTGGGGCTGGTACGCTTATGATCCCAAGGCCAATCTCGTTTACTACGGATCGGGCAACCCGTCGCCATGGAACGAGACGATGCGCCCGGGCGACAACAAGTGGACCATGACCATCATGGCCCGCGATGCCGACACCGGCATGCTGAAGTTCGGCTACCAGAAGACCCCGCACGACGAGTGGGACTTCGCCGGCGTCAACGTCATGATGCTCTCCGAGCAGAAGGACAAAACGGGCAAGATGCGTAAGCTCCTTACGCATCCGGATCGTAACGGCATCGTCTACACGCTCGACCGTGAGAACGGCGATCTGATTTCGGCTGACAAGCTCGACGATACAGTCAACGTCTTCAAGCATGTCGATCTGAAAACCGGTCTCCCGGTTCGCGATCCCGAATACGGTACCCGCATGGATCACAAGGCGACCGAGGTCTGCCCGTCGGCCATGGGTTACCACAACCAGGGTCACGACTCCTACGATCCCAAGAAGCAGCTGTTCTTCCTGGGCATCAACCACATCTGCATGGATTGGGAGCCATTCATGCTTCCCTATCGTGCCGGCCAGTTCTTCGTCGGCGCAACACTGTGGATGTATCCCGGTCCGAAGGGTGATCGCCAGAACTACCTCGGCCTCGGCCAGATCAAGGCGTACAACTCGATCTCCGGCGAATACAAGTGGCAGCACATGGAGCGCTTCTCCGTTTGGGGCGGCACCACGGCGACCGCAGGCAACCTGGTGTTCTACGGAACGCTCGATGGCTTCCTGAAGGCTCGTAATTCCGACACCGGCGAACTGCTTTGGAAGCACAAACTGCCGTCGGGCATCATCGGCTATCCGATGACCTACGAGCACAAGGGCATCCAGTACATCGCCGTTATGTCGGGCGTTGGTGGCTGGCCGGGCGTTGGCTTGGTGTTCGACCTTCAGGATCCGACCGCTGGTCTGGGTGCTGTCGGCGCCTTCAAGAACCTGGCGAACTACACGCAGATGGGCGGCAGCGTCGAAGTGTTCTCGCTTGATGGCAAGAACCCCTACGACGACGTCAACGTCGGCGAGTACGAGAAGGGCTGATAGGTCCGCGGATCGCGGCCGGTGGAAACATCGCGCCGCGATCTCCTCACTTGCGCTTGGCGTCCGAAAGACGTCGAGCCGCGCGGCGGCCGTCGATCTTGCTTCACTACACGGCGCCGCCTCGCGGATGTTTTCGACGGCTCATTCTGCAGGCCGCGAAACACGGCTCACAACATCATCATCGCTAGAAAGCTCCACGACGAGTTTGGAAAGGTGTTCCGCGCAAATGGCGCTTAATTCCCACACAGAGCGACGCATGGACACGTTGGCGAAGGTCTTGGGACCGGTGGCCGCGGTCGGGCTTTCCTTCCTGGCTTGGCTTTCGCTCACTCCATCCTTTGCTGCGGACGCTCCGAATGCGTCCGATGGCTCGGTACTTCGCGTTTGCGCAGCGGCAAACGAAGCCCCGTATTCCAAACAGGATGAAAGCGGTTTCGAAAACAAGATCGCCAAGGTTCTCGCCGAGAGCATGGGCCGGAAAGTGGAATTCGTCTGGTCGCCGAAGCCTGCGATTTACGCAGTGCGCGATCAGCTCGACAAGAATCTATGTGACATCGTCGTCGGACTCGATACCGGCGATACGCGCGTGCTGACCTCCAAGGCGTACTACCGCGCGCCGTATGTGTTCGTCCTCCGCAAGGACTCGCCGCTGAAGATCGAGAACTGGAACAGTCCCGATCTCGCAAAGGCCGGCAAAATCGGCTTCGTTCCCGGAACACCGGCATCGGTCATGATGGAGACGATGGATCTCTATAACGACAGCATCAACTATGCGTCGTCGCTAACGAACTTCAAAGACCGCCGGAATGCCTACACGCGCATCCCGCCTGAGCGCATGATCAACGAGGTCTCCGACAAGACCTCCGGCCTCGCCGTTGCGTTCGCGCCGGAAGTATCGCGCTACGTAAAGGCCAATGACGATCTGAAAATGATTGTCATCCCGGACGACAACGTCCGTTCGGACGGCCAGAAAGTTCCGCTCCATTTCGATCAGTCATTCGGCGTTCGCAAGAACGACAATGCGTTGCTGTCGGCGGTCAACGAAGCCCTCCCAAAGGTGCAATCAAAAATAGAAGACGTGCTCAAGGACGAAGGCATTCCCTTCGTGCAACCGGCATCGAGATCATAACTGTCGGCACATGCCGGTTCATTCGAGGAAAGTGGAAGTGAGATCTAAATCACAAACGAAATTCGCGATTCTGGCAGCGGGGTTGGCTTTGTGTGCGCTGGCTGTGAGTGGCCCTGAAGCTCGCGCGCAGGAAGTCTTTAGAAACACGGTCACCGGTGAAGTTCTGGACGTCGACGGGATTGCGCCCAAGGAAGGCAGAGATACCCCGGCCGTGAAGCAGTTTTTGAAGACCGGCGTCGATCCTTACGTCGAGGTCCAGGGATGCCTTCCGAAGGGTGAGGAAGTCTATCTGGAATCCTGCTCCGGATGCCACGGCCATATCGGCGAAGGCAAAGTCGGCCCCGGATTGAATGACTCCTATTGGACCTATCCGAAGAACACGACCGACAAGGGTTTGTTCGAGACCGCTTTCGGCGGCGCCAATGGCATGATGGGCCCTCACGGTCAGGACATCGAACTCGACAACATGCTGAAGCTGATCGCCTGGATCCGCCACATGCAGAAAGACGACGTCAAGGACGCCGAGTGGCTGACGCCGGAGCAGAAGAAGAATTTCAAGCCCTTCGATATCCATGAGTGGGAGAAGACGGGCAAAGCTGCTGCAGCCAAAGAGCAGTGCACGATTTCCGGGAACTAGCCTGACTGCCTGATCCGGTTCGCCGCACAGGAGCTAGCTAGGACGGAACAACAAGAGCGGCATAGCCGCTCAAAACTGAGTAGAAAATGGAGGAAAGCCGATGAAGAAGATTTCACTCCCCATCCTGGCTGGCGCTGCACTCGTCGCCGCTGGTCTCGTTGGTGCCACGGCACCGGCAGCACTGGCTTATGACGGCACGCACTGCAAGGCTCCTGGCAACTGCTGGGAACCGAAGCCGGGCTTCCCGGAGAAGATCAAGGGTACGAAGTACGACCCCAAGCATGATGCCAAGGAGCTTGCGAAGCAGGGCAACTCGATGCAGGCCGCCGAAGCGCGCAACAAGAAACGCGCCGACAACTTCAAGAAGACCGGCAAGTGGGTCTACGACGTCTCCAAAATTCAATAGGACACGCACACTCCATCGAAGCCCTCGGATCTTGCCACGCAGACAAGACTTTCTTTCCGGGGTCACTGGGGTGCTGCATATGCGGCACCCCATTTTTGATCTGGCATTTCAACCCGGACGCTTGCGTTCGCCGGTCGAGCATTTGCCTGGAAATGTATGATGAATCGCCCTCTCGCTAGCACTGAGCAAGAACAAGCAGAATTCGGACGCATGAATCTCGCAGATTGGCGCCAACGCGCCCTGGAACTTGAAAGCGAGGTCGCGAAAGCAGTCATCGGTCAAGAGCGCGCCATCCGCCTGCTCGTCATTGCGGTGTTCGCACGCGGGCACGTCCTGCTTGAGGGTGACGTCGGCGTCGGTAAGACGACTCTCTTGCGAGCCGTGGCTCGATCACTCGGCGGCGCCTACGAGCGTGTCGAAGGCACGATCGATCTGATGCCATCGGATATGATCTATTACACATTCCTCAACGAAGAGGGAAAGCCGCGAGTGGAGCCGGGACCGGTCCTGCGGCACGGAAGCGATCTCTCCGTCTTCTTCTTCAACGAAATCAACCGTGCGCGCCCTCAGGTCCACTCCTTGCTTCTTCGCTTGATGGCCGAGCGCAGCATCACGGCCTTCAACGCCGAGCACACGTTTCCGCATCTGCTGGTCTTTGCCGACCGCAACCGCATCGAGCGCGAGGAAACCTTCGAGCTTCCCGCCGCCGCCCGCGACCGCTTCCTGATGGAAGTTGCGATCGCGGCACCGACGGATGAGAGCTCGCGTCGCCAGCTTCTTTTCGAAACGCGCTTCCACGACGTCGATACGCTCATCGGCGCATTGAAAGACGGCGTTGTCGATTACCGCCAGCTCAATGCGCTGGCGAAGGTTATCCAGTCGAGCATTGTCGTCAGTCCGTCGATCGAGAAATATACGCTCGATCTATGGAAAGCGGTGCGCGATCCGGCAACCGCCAACATTGCCGTTCCGGGCGCTGACATCAACAGGCTCGTCGCCGGCGGCGCAAGCCCTCGCGGTATGAGCTATTTGATCCGCGCGGCGCGCGTTTCCGCATGGCTCGCCGGACGCGATATGGTCGTGCCGGAAGACATCCGCGACATCTTCTATGAATGCATGGCGCATCGCATCTTCCTGACGCCCGTCTACGAACTCCGGCGCGAGGAACTTGTTCGCGCGCTAATCGACGACGTCTTTGCGAAGGTGCCCGCACCGTGAGTGAGGAACTCCGAGACGTGGCCTACACCATTCCGTGGCGATCGAGTGGAATTCGCGCCGGCTCACACCGCAGCCATCTTTACGGCGGAGGCGGTCAATTCCGCGATATCGTCCCCCTTCTCTCGCTTCCCGATCCTCGCCGCATCGCCATCCGTGCCTCCGCGAGCGATCCGTTCGAGCGGCTTCTCGTCCGTCGCTACGAACAACCGAGCGCCATCGACGTCTTCGTTCTCGTGGACGTGTCGGCATCGATGTCATTCAATGGCCGCTGCCGGAAAATCGCCTTGGCCGCCGACTTGGCCCAAGCATTAGCCACATGCGCCGAGCGCACCGGCGATACCTTCGCTCTGCTGCCCTTCGACAAGACTTTGCGGGAAGATTTGCGGCTGCAAAAGACCCGTTCCCGAGCCGCTCATGCCGAAGCCATCGACAAATTGCGCAGCTATGTTCCCGACAGCGCCGGCGCACAAGGCATTGCGGAAGCAGCCACCGCCGCCTCTGGCACGCGCAAGCTCGTTTTCCTCATTTCGGATTTCCTCTGGTCCGAAGATGATGCGCGCCTCGCCGGTGAAGCTCTGGCATTTCACGACGTCGTTCCGATCGAAATCGACGACAGCCTGCAATTGGACGCCTTGCCAGATTGGGGTCTTCTCAATCTCCGCGATCTCGAAACCGGCATACGCCGGCTGGTCGCCATGCGCCCGTCACTGAAAGCTCGTTGGCGAGCGATCCGGCAAGAACAGCGCAACCGCACGCGGCAAATCTTCGACGCCACGACGCGCGAAATGTTCACCATTCGCGATCGCATCGACTGGATGCGGCTGACATCGTTTCTGATCTACGGAAGCGCATAATGAGGACCTGGCTCATCCTCACGGTCCTGTTGCTCGGATCGTCGCGACCGAGCCTGGCCGCAATCGATGCTGTGGACGTCTATGAGCCACGCGCCTTCGGTTACTTTCTCGGCGACACCTTCGAGCGTCATGTCAAAGTTATCACGAGCGGCGACACTGAGCTGATCGCATCGGGCTTACCCCGGCCCGGACCGCTCACCTATTGGCTCGACCTCATTGCAGTGAACGACAAAGTCAGCGAGGCCAACGGCAAAAATATCCACGATATAACCTTGAAGTACCAAACATTTTATTCGGCGCTCCAGCCGACCAAAGTGACGATTCCTGCCTACCCCTTGAAGTTCCGCAACCCTGGACCACCCAACGCAGTGGCAACGCCGGACGCTGAAAAGCCCGACGAGGCAGCCGAAGATATCGCCTCAATTCCTGCCTTCCCCATGATCATGTCGCCACTGCGCGAATTCGCGGCAAGCGATTTCATGTCCGGAAAGACCGCGGAAATTGCGGATCTTATGCGGCCCGATGCCGTCGCGAAGCCACTCGGCACATCCAGCCAGACCCTACGC